>CANQOI010000048.1 GCA_947625435.1 uncultured Clostridia bacterium
ACGGCAGTTAAGCTCCTAGATGCAGAAGATAGTCAGACGGCAGCGTCTCGCAAAAATATGTATTCGCCGGTATTTATGAAAGCTCTGCGCAATAAAGCACAGAGCTTTTCTCTTTTCTATGATAATATTTATCCTATGATAATTATTTATCAATACATCAAAATACCGGTATGGTTCCGCGCTGCCTGAATGCAGACGGCGTCATTTTCATTGTCTTATTGAAAAAACGTATAAAATTGGCAGACGAGCTGCAATGCATAAGTTCTGCGATCTCCTGTACCGTAAGATTCGTATCCTTAAGCATCCTGCATGCCGCAACGATCCTTTCATTTCGTATATAGTCTTTGAGTTTTGTGCCTGTTTCACTGTGGAACAGGCGTGAAAGGTGCTCTCTTGACAGCCCTATATCGGATGCTATCTGGTCTATGGACGGATTGCTTAACAGCTGCTCCTGTATGATCTGTTTTGTGCTTTGTATCAGTTTGTTGTACTGCATGTTTTCTCTGCCCGACACGGAACGCACAAGCTCACCGAATAATTCATAAAAATAACGACTGCTGTCAAAGGCAGAGAGGGGCAGCTCTTTACGCCAATTTTTTTCGTTTCCGAGATCCTGTATAATCCTGGAATCGGGCGGAACGGTATATACCTGTCCGTATGCCGATATCAGATCGCGCACTGTTTTCATGGCGCTCTCACCTTCAAAGCAAAAACATTGAAATTCCCATTCTTCTGTCTGACCGTCGGGGTAGCAATATCCCGATTCGGGATCGTTTATTATTTCCAGAAAACCCTGCCCCGGAGAAACAGTGCTCCTGCCTGTTTCATTCCAGCATATACCGTGTCCGCGGAGCGTATAATGAAAGATACAATGCTCTTCCGCAAGGCGCAGTCTGCCTTCCGAAAAGTAAGACGGCGAGTCGGCAACCGTATGAATGTAGGCAAAGTAACGCGGCATATACGAAATAGGCTTCTGTGTGTCTAAATGAGATGAGTATATAACATTTCCGCTGCCCATGCGCCTTTCCTGCATTGTTGAACACCTCACATATTGAATACTTTCATCACAAAACTATTATAGAATCACTTCATGATTTATTGTATTATATTTTCAGCAACTGATGTTGTCAATTTTAATATGAACAGTACACGAATAAAACGAAGAAAGGAAGTACAGTGAAGAATGAAGTGTCATGATTGTAAAATATCACGCTGCGTACTGCTTTTGGGGCTGTTGATTTGTACGGCGGTCGTTTTCCTGTTCGGACATTCATACACGGCTATCGATGCGGCTCAGACCAAATCCGGCGATACAGAAAGACGGAATATCGCATTGAATGCTTCCGTAACATGCAGCTCCTCCCGGCCGGATCCGGAGGGCTTTTGGAAGAACGAATTTTTAACTGACGGAGATAAAATGGGTTCATGGCCGCTGCCTGCGGGCAGAACGCTCGGTTGGCGTTCTGCGATCTGTGATACACGGGATGTTGAAATGACTGTCCTGATAGACTGCGCCGTGCCGCAGAATGCCGAGGAGATCATATTGTATCCGAGAGGAAACGGCGGCAGCTGTTTCCCTGACGATTTTACTGTTGAGATTTCACGGGACGGTCAGACATGGGAGACGGTCGCGTCGGTCACGGGAGATACCGCTGTTGAGGAGAGAGGACGATCTTTCACTTTCTCCGAGAAAAGTATGCGTTATGCAAAAATTACCGTAACTAAGTTGTCCGAAGAAACGGACGGAGCGGATAGGGTTTGTGAAATATCGGAAATTGAGATATGGGGAAGGAACGGAGCAGTAATGCAGCTGAACAAGAACGAAATATGGATGGGAACGGGCAGTACTGACAGAATTGTGCCGACTGTAAGCGGCAATGACAATGAAAACGGCGGTTACATATTTGAATTTACATCAGAGGATGATTCGGTAGTTGATATCGATTCGGACGGACAGCTCAGAGCGCTCAAGGAGGGTAATACAAATATCAGGGTGACCGAAAAAACGACGGGGCTGTCCGAAAAATGTGCCGTAAAGGTATATGATAAGGAATATGATAATATACTCATAACAGTACCTGTTTGGGGAAATGAAAATGTCATTACCGAAGAACAATTCCGCATGCTGCGCGATGCCGATGTAAACGGCGTGGTGGCTGTGGGCCACGATATGCAGCAGTATCTTACGGACAGGATGCTTGAGACGGCAAAGACAATATGGGATGATGACCGCGATTGGAATCTGGGTGTATTTATTCACAGTTACACTCAGGGCATAACACCGGCATCGTCGGAGAGGGAAATCCGGGAATATGCCGAATATTATCGGAATACCCCGGCTCTCATGGGATATCATATTGAAGACGAACCGTTTAACGCCATACCTTATGCCGAAATAGAAAGAATTTTAAGACAGAACGATCCGTCGTCGATCGCCGACATAAATTTCCTGCCGGGACAGGCATATAAGAATTATAATGAATATTACGGAAAGCTTTCTGATTACGCGAAGCTTGTAGGGGAGTACAGATCGTATCTTTCGTTTGACAACTATCCGTTCGGCGTTCAGCCGGGATCGGTCGATGAGTACGCGCTTTTCGGAAACTTTGAGGCAGTCCGCCGCGCAGGACTTGATAATAATACACCCACGGCTTTTTATCTTCAGGCAGTAGGTTCCGATCATTTCGGATACCGCAGACCTGATGAAGGCGTGCTCCGTTATCACATAGCGTCCGCAATGGCGTACGGCTTTAAGTGGATCAAATACTATTCATGGTATGTGCCGGGTGCGTCGGGAACAAACGAAGGGAGCATGTATTTCGATGCCGTTATGGATCACGACGGTGAAAAAACGGAGCTTTATGATGTGGCCGCAAAATTAAATAAAGAGGTACATAATGTCGGTGAAACGCTTGCTCCCCTCGATGCGATCGAGGTATATCACACCGGCAGCAAAAGTACGGGAAGCGTTTATAAAAAACTGCCGGACGATTTTTTCGCACAGCCTGTAGGCGACTGTCAGGCTATAGTATCTCTTATGGAAGATCCCATGACGGGAAAGCAGTATCTGATGCTCGTAAATAAGAATTTTACGGAATCTGTCACTATGCGATTCAGCCTTGCGGGCACTGCGTCGGTAATTGAACTGGATAAAAGCACGAAAAACGGAACGCTCACGCCGGACTGGTCGGACGGAATACTGACAAGAACATTTTTACCCGGGGAGTTCGCGCTTTATGAGCTTCCTGCGGGAGATCACAGTACACGGATCGAAAAGGCCGATAATGAAAATCTGTTGACAGGCGTTTTGAGCACCGCATCGGCCTCGTACAGTGATGACGGCTGGTATATAGGAAATGTGCATGACGGCACAGCTTTTTCGGAAAAAGACAGCATGGGATGGAAGGTTGAGACTGATACCGGATCCGACAACTGGATCATGTTCGATCTCGGTGAAAATAGATCAATGAACCGCCTTGATGTTTATCCTGCGGGCATTAAAGAGGCTTCCGGCAATCTGTTCCCGCGGGCTCTCCGACTGTTCGTTTCTGACAATGGAAGTGAATGGAATCTTGTATTTGAACAGACAGATATAGAACAGCCCACGACCGAAGTGCCTGTTTTCCGCTTTGATACCGTGTCTGCGCGGTATGTAAGGATCGTTTTCCCGTCGGCAGGAAATATCGCTCTTTCAGAGCTGGCTCTGTATTTTGACAACGGCAACGTGCCGATGCCCTCTAAGACAACATATGTGAAACCGGAAGCGGAACCCGGCGTAAATCTCGCGGCAGGAAAGCCGGTTAAGGCAAGTGAGAGCTATCAGGATACCGTATGGGCTCCGGAATTTGCCACTGACGGCGTCGCAATGCAGTCATGGCCCACGACGAGGACTTTGGGATGGTGCGCCGGCTTTTTCGGAAGCCGTGAAACTGACGGCATATGGATCCGAGTGGATCTTGAGGCGGTCTACAGTGTCAATAAGGTCATACTGTTCCCGCGAGGAAACGGGGGAATATGTTTCCCTTCTGATTACAAAATACAGGTATCTTTGGACGGCTTGCAGTGGACTTCCGTTGCGGAGATAACAGGAGATGAAAATAAGGGAGAACAGGAACGTGTGATCGAATTTGACACCGTTGAAGCAAAATATGTAAGACTCCTGGCAACAAAGCTCGGACCCGAGACGGACGGAGCAGATTATTCGTGTCAGATATCCGAATTCGAAGTATATTATGATGAGGAACCCGGCGGCGACGAGAAGCCGGGAAGCGACGACAAGCCGGGCAATCCGGTCACTGCGGATAAGAGAATGCTTTCGGCTGTTTTCTCAGCGCTCCTCCTTGTGATGTCGGCGATAGTTTTCATAAGAAAACGTATTTCGGGATGACCTACGACATTTGACATTCGGCATGTCGGCACACGTAAAATAACTGTGGACATATCATGCTTGCTGTGATATAATCTAAACGCTTTCGACGTGTGCCAATGTGGCTCAGGGGTAGAGCAATTCACTCGTAATGAATAGGTCGTGAGTTCGATTCTCACCATTGGCTCCATTTGAACCATCCTTTGCGATATGAACCCTATAGGGTTGGACAGCAAAGGATGGTTCTTTTTTCCTTGACTTCATACTTCATAAGGCAAGCGCCGCCTTCAGTTCATCCATGTTGTCAACATAACAGCCGAATTTGATATGAGAAATAAGGTATGGAAATTTTTTGATCGTGAAGCTATAATAACTGCTATACATTTATATCGAATCGGTATGTTTATACTAAATCGGCATGAGGGGTGTTTTTTATGTCAGAATCGGTAACGGATCGTACGGAAAATATCTGCCTGAGCATAGTTCCTACTCCGGTAAGACAGTCGGTATCGGCGGATAATGACGGCAAACCGATATACAGAGAATTTGAGAGCGTGTTACATATTACGGCTCCCGAATTTGAAAAGCCTGCTTTGGCAGCATCGGAATATATGCGGAGAGCGGGATTCGGCGTGACAGTCAGTAAAGATGACTGTCGGAGCGGTCGGAACGGTATTGTAGGCAATGCCGGCAGGATTATTGCAGTTAAAGACGGCACATTAGGATCCGGCGGTTATCTTATAAGCACAGGCATGGGTACGGACAATGACGGGAGCGGGAATGCGGCGTGCGTCATAAAAGCGGCGGATACAAAAGGAATATCGTACGCATTCGCAACGCTTTTACAGATAATGAGAGGTGGCGGTGACTGCTCGTGCGCAGACACGGTGCTGCTGCCGGTATGCGAGATCGAAGACCGACCGGATTGCTCATACAGAGGCATGATGGTGGATCTTGCGAGAAGTTGGCACGAGCCGGAATATCTGTTCAGATACGCGGATATGTGCTGGTATTACAAGGTATCGGTACTGCACCTGCATTTTACGGACGACCAGAGCTATACGCTGCCGAGCAGGATTTTACCGAAGATACCGACAGAAGGAAGACATTACACCTTTGAGACGATAGAAAAGCTGGATGAATATGCCTTTGAGCGGGGAGTGAGCATTTTACCGGAGATAGATGTGCCGGGGCACTGCACGGCTTTCCAGACGGAATACCCGGAAATATTCGGAACGGACGGCATAATATGCCAGAATGAAGAGGCGATCGGGATAATGGCGGACATGTTCGGTGAGCTCTGCGATATGTTCCCGCATTCCGATAAGATACACATAGGCGGCGATGAGGCGAACATTTCACAGTGGCTGAAATGCGAAAGGTGCCGTGAGTATGCGAAGGACGCAGGGATCGATCCCGATGCGGAGCACGCGGAGGATCTCATATACGTAAATTTCGTGTGTAAAATGGCGGATGCGGTGAGACGCAGAGGGAGAACGCCCGTTGTGTGGGAGGGTTTTCCGAAAAGCGTGAACCACCTCGTGCCGAAAGATATAACAGTGATGAGCTGGGAAAATTTCTACCAGGTAACGCCCGATCTGCTCGAGGCGGGGTTTACGGTAATAAACTGCTCGTGGAATCCTATGTACGTGGTGACGCCGGAGCCCGCGTGGCCGGTGCGTGAAATATATGACTGGAGCGTGTATAAATGGATGCCGGTGCACGGCGGCTCGCCCTTCCTGGGCGTAGGATACAGAGCAGAGCCTACGGAGCAGATATCAGGCGGGCAGCTGCTGGCATGGGGAGACAGGATACCCGGAGGGTACAGCACGCACAAAGAGGGCGTAGACGCGGAGCTGGCGCTTTTAACGGAAAGACTGCCGTATCTCGCGGAAAACACATGGAACCGCGAGAGAAGGATCCCGTTTGAAACGATAGAAGATCACATAAAGTATACTGACGCGCTGCTCGGAAGGATCAGCCCAAAATGTCCTTGAGCGCCTTAGTGAGGATCTCGGCATTCGCCTCGTGAGCGGCAGCCGACGGATGCCCGTTGCCTCCGTCGCCGTTTGACTCGAGCTTTACGAAATAGAAGCCTGCGGATTCGCCGCCTGAGGCTTCGAGGGCGGCGCGTATGTATTCCTCGGCGCCCTGATTCATCATGCCGTATACCCACACAATTTTGGACTCGGGATTCTTTTCACGCACGAGGGAGCAGAAATCTTCGAAGCCCTTCTGCATTTCTTCGGGCGTGAGCTTGTCTCTTGTCGACATGGTGTAGTCGTTCGTGCCGAGATTTATGACGACCGCGTCGGCTTTGCGGTCAAAGCCCCATTCGTCCTTGTGATTGCACTGATAGCAGGTCTTTGTATATGTGCCGAGCATCGTGTGCGCGTAATACCCGGATGTGACGCCTATGCCCTGCTGCGCCACTATGCTGTAGTCGGCGCCGAGATTCGCGGCCGTAATGTAAGCGTAAGTTTTTGTGCCGTCCTGGTAGACATTTGACGCCTGATTGGAATCCTTCTCGCCCTCAGTGAGGTCGGGATAGAGATTTCCGTAGCCTGTAGTGATGGAGTCGCCTATAAATTCAATAAAGAGCTTCGCATTTTCGGGCGCGTCCGTAAGCTCGCCGCTTAAAGTGATGCTGTTTATATAAATGAGCCCTCTTTCGGCCTCTGTCTGTCTTTCTATCTTAAAAGTGTGGAGACCGCGTTCGAGGCCGGAGGCAAGAGTCACGGTGTTCACCTTCCGCCCCTTGAGGCAGAAGTCCGCGCGGGATGAGTTCCTGACGCCGTCTATATACACGTTGAGATAAAGATTGGATCCGCCTATATCGGTGGGCGCTGTATAGATCTCGGCAGTCACATCGCCTTCACAGAATGCCCTGAATTCGACGGAGCACGCGCTGTAGTCGAGGGCGAGCGCCGATATTTTACCGTCCTGCTTGGGAGGCTTGTAAGAAACGATCGGGCAGCGGCCCTGAAGCTTGTATTTACCCGCGAGAGCATCGGTATCGAGCGTTTTTTCGGAATAGTCGAAGGACGACAGATCCGGCGTCGGCGTCGGCGCCTCGGCGGGAGCTCCGGTTGAGGCATCGGAGGGGTCGGACGGGGTCTGCCCGCCCGTACGGCCTGCGCAGGACAGAGCCGTTACAAAGAGGCATATGATGATCAAAAGGCCGGTCAGGTGCAGAAATCTTTTCTTCATGTGGATATCCTTTCTCGTGCATATCGTAAAATAATATATAAAGTATAGGGGATTATATCACACATGATATGTGATTGCCAGTTATTTTACCTTGAAAAACAGAGCGTTAATCGGTAAAATATAGAGCGCCTTTTCAAAGGCGGAGAAAGGTTGGAACGAATGGAAAATATAACTAACGAGGTACAGAGGCGCAGGACGTTTGCCATAATATCGCATCCGGACGCGGGAAAGACGACAATGACGGAGAAGCTCCTGCTCTACGGG
Organism: uncultured Clostridia bacterium; assembly: GCA_947625435.1. Taxonomy (GTDB): domain Bacteria; phylum Bacillota; class Clostridia; order UBA1212; family UBA1255; genus Egerieisoma. The sequence goes on from CANQOI010000048.1 coordinate 7,841, forward strand.
GGCGCCATACGTCTGGCGGGCTCGGTAAAGGCGCGCAAGGCTTCAAAGCACGCCGTGTCGGACTGGATGGAGATAGAAAAGCAAAGAGGCATATCGGTCACATCGTCCGTACTTCAGTTTGAATATAACGATTATTGTATAAATATACTCGACACGCCGGGACATCAGGACTTCTCGGAGGACACATACAGGACGCTCATGGCCGCCGACAGCGCCGTGATGCTCATAGACGGCGCCAAAGGCGTGGAGGCGCAGACTATAAAGCTGTTCCATGTCTGTAAAATGAGAGGCATACCCATTTTCACATTCGTGAACAAAATGGACAGGGCGTCGAAAAATCCCTTCGACCTTTTACAGGAGATAGAGGACGTGCTCGGGATATCGTCGTATCCCATGAACTGGCCCATAGGCACGGACGGGGATTTTAAGGGTATATACAACAGAGTCAAGGGCCGCGTGGAGCTGTTCGAGGGAGGAAATCACGGGCAGAATCAGGTGAGCACTGTGGAGGGAACGCCGGGAGATCCCGCGATGGCCGGGCTTTTGGGAGCATTTTACCATGACAGACTGACAGAAGAGATAAATCTGCTCGACATGGCGGGAGAGGAGCTGGACATAAAGCGTGTGCTGGGAGGACAGCTCACGCCGGTCTTCTTCGGGTCGGCCATGACGAATTTCGGAGTTGAAACGTTCCTTAATGAATTTATAAGAATGGCTCCGTGCCCTCAGCCTCAGATGGCGGGAGACGTGATACTTGAGCCGGACAGAACGGATTTCACGGGCTTCGTGTTTAAAATACAGGCGAACATGAATCCGGCGCACCGGGACAGACTTGCTTTTATACGCATATGCTCGGGAGAATTCGATAAGGGCATGGAGGCGTGGCACACGAGGCTCGGAAGGAAGATACGCCTTTCGCAGCCCACGCAGTTCATGGCGCAGGAGCGTACGATAATAGACAAGGCGTACGCGGGAGACATAATAGGGCTGTTCGACCCGGGTATCTTTAATATAGGCGATACGCTGAGCCTCAGTATGCCGGATCTGAGATTCGATAAGATACCCACATTCCCGTCGGAGCATTTTGCGAGGATACAGTTTGCGGATTCAATGAAGAGGAAGCAGTTCCAGAAGGGGATAGCACAGCTTGCGGAGGAGGGCGCCATACAGGTGTTCAAGCAGATAGACATAGGCGTGGAGACGCTCATCGTGGGAGCGGTGGGCGTGCTCCAGTTCGAGGTCCTCGAGCACAGACTCAAGAACGAGTATGCCGTGGGAGTCGTGATGCAGCAGCTGCCTTACAGACACGCCAGATGGATAGCGAGCGCGGGGGATCCGCGCAGGCTCACGCTCACGAGCTCGACTCTCATAGCGGAGGACACGGAGGGAGCTTATGTGCTGCTCTTTGAAAATGAGTGGGCGATAGACTGGGCGCTGGATAAGAACAAGGGACTCGAACTTAAAGATTTAAAGGCCTGAATATGAAGATAATGTGAAATTATCATGAACTAATAAGCGCCGCGGTTGACACTTCGGCGCTTATTAGTTTAAAATGGCTTCATAGTAATTCTATGGACAGGTGGTAAGAAAATGAAAAGATTGATATCTGCAATTTTGTTTTTTTCGGTAGCACTTACGTTCATGCTGTCGCTTTATACAAAACCCGCCGGCAGCCTTGCCGAGGATGACCTCGGTTATGTCGTGGGCGATGCGAACGGCGACGGATCCGTGAGCGTAAAGGACGCAAGTCTTATGCTTCAGAGTCTCGCGGAGTGGGACGTCACCGTAGATGACGTGGCGGCCGATATGAACGTGAACGACAGATTGGACAGCGGCGATGTATCCGTTGTTTTACAGATGGTGGCGGAATGGGATGTTGCTCTGCCCAACAGACCGCCTAAGCACGACGGACCGATATCTCCGACGCACGTAAGATTCTCGGATGCCGTGAACAGCGCCATATTCAGCGGTGCGAGCGATACGCAGTTTACGCTGGAGAGAAATGACCTGAACGGATATTATGTAAAGATCTCTACGACAAAGGCTACGAACGATCCGTATATCACATTTAATTACCGTACATACGTTTCACGTGCGGGAATGAGCCTCGTAAGTGCGGATGAGTACAAATATGTCATACTGCGCATGAAGGCGGTAGATTGCTCCAACGCGTCTTTTGAGCTTTTCTTTACGACGAGCAAGAATCAGGGAGTAACGGCTTCGAACAGCAAGATATCGATATTTGACAACGCAAGCGACAGTTGGCAGTACGTTATATTCGACTATTCGAAGAACGCCGGATGGACGGGAGACGTATACTCGTTCAGACTGGACTTCCTCACCAGTGCGGTAAGAGCCGGAGAGTCGATATGCGTATCCGATGTGATCTTCGCAAAGACCATTGAAGAAGCAAGAGAAATATCCGGATATACGCTCGTAGAGCTCGGGGAGGGACTTACAGAGGAAGAACAGGAGCGCGCCGAGCAGCTGCTCGCCGCCGCCGATCCCGTGCCGACAGTGAGCAACGATAAGGTGACTGCGGCAAATGAGGATGCTTCGATATCGCTCTGGTTCGACCACACATATACAAAGACACCGGCCGAGACCGTTACGGGCAACGGAATGAACACATATCAGATGCGCATGGCCAAAAATGAGATAGAGGACTGCCAGCTCCTGCTCGCTTCTACGGAGAACAAGAACGGTCTTACGCTGGATCTGAGCGGATTCAAGGATTCCGCGGGTCACACGCTGAAGTCGGAGATACTCTACGGATATTATTTTGACGACGTACAGGGCAAGACGATCGCCGATCCTACGCCTGTTCTTAACGGCAGCTTTGATCTGAAGGCCGGAAAGAGCCAGATATTCGTTATCAAGGTTTATTCGGATACCGATTCCGCGGCAGGTCAGTATTCGGCCGTACTCACAGTAAAGGATGCGGCCGGCAAGGAGATAAAGAAGGCAAATGTTTATGCTTATGTATGGAACTTTGCGCTTCCCGAAGCTCCCGCCTGCAAGACTCTCATGGATATAGATGAGTTCGGTATCTATGCCACATACGCTTTCGCATCACCCGAAGGAGAAGAAAGAAGCTATTGGTTCGGCGGCGATGACCACGCCACATACGTTAAGTATTACGATCTCCTGCTCGAGAATAAGATAAATGCATATTCGATACCGTATACCAACGACGGAGAATATGATTCCAGAGCGGATAAATATATAGCGGATCCGAGAGTTCAGGCATTCAACCCGATACACTGGAAGAATTCTCCCAATCCTTCGAATATACAGAACGCTTACAATTATCTGAGTGAGAGAGGCGCTGCCGGTAAGGGCTATTTCTACACGGTGGATGAGCCTAAGGATATGGCGGATCTTGACAGGATAAATGAGCATGCTCAGATGATGAAGGAATATTATCCGGGCTACAAGCTCATAGTTCCCATGCATCTTGACACGGAGCTTGACGACAAGGGAAAGGTTGACTATTTTGAATATGTAAAGGATTCGGTAAACGTATGGTGCCCGCATAACTTCTTCTTTAATGCGTTCAGCAATTACAGAGCCAATCCTACGCTCACTTACAGGCTGACGACCAAGATAGAGCAGCAGCTCGGAACGTTTGCGGAGCGTATGGCGAAGCAGCAGGCGGAGGGCGACGAGGTTTGGTGGTATGTAACGAGATATCCTCAGACTCCCGAGATATCGCTTTCACTTGAAACGCAGGCTGTAAGATACCGTATAATGTTCTGGCAGCAGAAGCTCTATGATATAGACGGATTCCTTTATTACTGCGTAAACGACTGGGCAGACTGCTCTGGTCCCGATTCTGTCACACACGGAGTAAACTCAAAGCATGAGACAGATACGTCGGCTCTTACGCCGTATGACTGCTACGGAAACGGCATACTCATATACCCCGGAATTCCTTTCGGAACATCCGATCCGATAGGAAGCCTCAGACTTGAGTGCGTACGCGACGGTATTGAGGACTTCGATTATCTCACTCTCGTAGACGAGCTCTACGGAGAAGGAACGTCGGATCTTGTGATAAAGCAGATCACAACTTCTCTCGGCGAATACAAGGCGGACGAGGATCTGTTCACTGAGATCAGGACAGCTATGGGTAATATGATAGCGGCAGCAAATGCCTGACAGATTGTTAAGGTAAGCCTGATGAAGCAGGTTCCGGGCGGGCGCGCATGCGTCCGCCCATTTTTTTATTTCGGCGCCGGTAAAATTTTACGGATGATTTTACCGGTGAATAATATGTGCCTCGGATCACAATCATAATAAGGAAGGGATCGATATGGAGGTACAGTTATGAAAAGGATTATGATCTTTATTACGGCGGCGGCTCTTACGGCGATGTTCATAATGCCGTTTTGCGCGTACGCCGCGGAAAACAGGGAGATTGATATAAGCACGCTCGAATCGAGCTCGGGACAGAAGGCGGCGGAAAGCTGGCCCGAAGCGGGCTGGAGCGAGGATGCGGTCTTAAAGCTCGTAAATTACGGTGACGCCGTGAATCTCGGCGCGATAGATCTGACCGAATATAAGAGCATAACGGTAAAATACGGCCGCGACAACACACATTCGACCGCTGAAAATGCGGGACTCGTATTGTCGGACAGGCCGGTACAGAACGCGGATGCTTCGCTTTCGGAGGATGCGGTAATATACGCGGATCTTACGGGTAAAATGGATCACTCGGCGCTGAACCCCGCCGTATCGTGGAAGGATTTTCAGGATAAAGAGGGAGAGATAACAGTGAATATCGATCTGTCCGGTTATAAGGCGGGCAGCAACGTATGGCTCAGCGCAAAGGTCCTTCCCTGCGGCGACGAACACAGCGGAGCAGCGGGCGACACGCAGGCTGCCATAGGATTCGGCGTAACGATGATACGTTTTAACGCGCATGACGAAGCTCCGGCAACGGGAGACGGGCATGCTGTTGCGATAATGGCCGCTCTTGCCCTTATGGCAGGCACGGCAGTTATGAGAAGACGCTCTTACTGAGTGTATTATGAGCCGGGAGAGATGTGAACCTCCCGGTTCACAGTTTATTAATATATGCTACAAATAAAAAATATTTTTTGACTGACGTATTGACAATGAAAATGCAGGTAAGTATAATGAATTCACCTTTAATACAAAGGCTAACATATTTTTGTTTTACGGAGGTTAGAAACATGAAAAAATTTGCATTTGCATTTATGGTAGCATTGCTTGTGGCTGCACTGGCACTGCCGGTTTTCGCCGATACTGATTTTGATGTGCCGTGGAAGCTTGATAAGGACTCTGCTCATGTTAAGCATGTAAGCTATGACGAAGTTATTCCGGGAATAGTATGCAGCCAGAATCAGGAGCTCATCGAGACGCCTGCATTAGCATCCGGCACGAAGGAAGTTACCTTCAGAGGATGGATAGGATCCGATGAGGATTCTGTACCGGTTGCCTTTACATATTCCGTTAACGGCGGAGAGCCCGTTAAGTCCACGGCGTGGATGACGGTGACCGAGGATGCGGTTGTTACGTCTGCTACAGGTCAAGGCGCTACACACGCACAGCGTTTCGACGTTAAGGTTCCGATCGATGCTGACGGAACGCGCGTTGTAAGAATATATGCCGAATTCGAGAACGGAACACATGAGCTTATATGGGTTGCCGAGCTTACAGTAGGCGATGACAGCGACTTTACAGACGCAGGCGATAATTACGGCGACGATGTTGTTGCAGGCGGCGATGAAGGCAACACAGGCGACGAAGGCAATACCGGTGACGAAGGTAATACCGGCGACGAAGGCAACAAGGGCGACGAAGGTAATACCGGCGACACGGGCAATACCGGCAATCAGGGCGGTAATGCCAACACAGCTGATACAGCATCGGTAATATTCATGGTTGCAGCTGCTGCTATGGTTGTTACGGTTGTTATGAAGAAGAGAGTTAACGCTTAATGTTCACACGGACATATTGAGGCTTTGGCGATTGTAAGTGCTCCGAGAGTTTTGTGCTCCCGGAGCATTTTTTTATATTCAAAACAGGCGCAGAGAATATGATAAATCAGTATATACTGTCTGCGCAGACATTTGACAAGGAGCGCAAGAATCACACTTTACTGTAAATCAAAGAGTTAAAAGAAATAGATGCAAATGTAAAGCGGCCTGCGTAAAAGTTACTCGATAGCATAAAATTTTTAACAATGTGTTGACAATTAATAAATTATAAATACAATTAGCTTTACATTACGAGACCTTGTTGTGATCGGCAGATCATATATGAGGTCATCTCATCAGGAGGTAAGTAGAATGAAAAAGCTGATTGTATTAGTAATGGCAGTAGCGCTTGTTGTTTCTATGAACATGCTCTCAGTATTTGCAGTAAAAGAAGCACTGCCGATCGACGGAGATACTCTCCGCGAAGTAAACGACGCTCAGGATGTTCCTGAAGACCAAAGCGGAATGTCGGGACCCACATGGAGCGGGGTTGGACATTGGCGTGACGGTACAGGCGGACCCGATGACTGCCTTGTTCCTTTCTCCACAGAGGATTGGACTGCCGTAGGCGTTACAGGCGACACACATCTTGTATTCATGAATTACGGAAACTATATAAGGGTATCCAAGAATATAGATTTTACGAAATATTCTAAGATGTATGTTACTTATTCTACCGCAGGAGATATAACGGACAACGAACTGGGCTTCTTCTCAAAGGCTACGGATTACGGTCACGGTGATACCAAGAATACGGACGGTCTCGTAGTTTCCGTTCCGCTCGAGTCCGATTACGAAGGCTATCTGCAGACAGATATAGAGGAAGGGATCGATGAAGATACTCCTACAAATCCTATGGGATGGCAGTCGTTCAATACCGTTGAAGTAGACGTGAGCAGCATCACTTACTCGGGCGAGCTTTATGCTTCATATTACATGGCTCAGCCTAACGGTATATGCGTTCTTTCGATAGAGTTCGAACTGGCTGAAGGCGGCTCGGGCACAGGAGATCAGGGCGGCAATGCCGACACTGACTTTAATGTGCCGTGGAAGCTTGATAAGGACTCTGCTCATGTTAAGTATGTAAGCTATGACGAAGTTATTCCAGGAATATTATGCCAGCATGAACAGGAGCTTATAGAGAAACCCGCGATAGCATCCGGCACGAAGGAAGTTACCTTCAGCGGTTGGATAGGATCCGATGCTGATTCTGTACCGGTTGCCTTCACATATTCCGTTAACGGCGGAAAGCCTGTTAAGTCCACGGCGTGGATGATGGCTACCGAGGAGGCTGTTGTTAAGGCTGCTGAAGGTCAAGGCGCTACATACGCACAGCGTTTCGACGTCAAGGTTCCGATCGATGCTGACGGAACGCGCGTTGTAAGAGTATATGCTGAATTCGAGAACGGAACACATGAGCTTATATGGGTTGCCGAGCTTACTGTAGGCAATGCAAGCAACTTTACAGACGCAGGCGATAATTACAGCAACAAAGGCAACATAGGTGACGAAGGCATGCTCGGAGATGTGACTCTTGACGGTAATATAATGACAGACGATGTGAGCTGCACGATCCAGCATATAGCCGGATGGCAGATAGACCAAAATGCGGATGTCACTTACGCCGATGTAAACGGAGACGGAACCGTGGACACAAAGGATGCGACACTTATGCTGCAATATATCGCAGG
>CANQOI010000049.1 GCA_947625435.1 uncultured Clostridia bacterium
CTTGAACCTACGACCTCCGGGTTATGAGCCCGACGAGCTACCAACTGCTCTACTCCGCGTCAGCTATGACACTTGAACGCAGGTGCCGCTTGCTTTAAGTATTACCCGTAAAGCAAGCATCACTTGTTTTCAAGTAAGCCGTATTATACCACTGTAAAAATCCCTGTCAAGCATTATTTTCACCGGAGCGGGTCCGCCGCAGGATCGCCTAAATCTTCTTCACAAAAAGGCAGCGTATCGCATTCAGCACCGCGATCACCATAACGCCCACATCGGCGAATACGGCAAGATACATGCTTGCGATACCGAGAGCGCCGAGAACAAGACAGGCGAGCTTGACAGTCAGCGTCAGGAAAATATTCTGATAAACAATGCGCAGACATTTTCTCGATATCTTGATCGCCTTGGATATTTTACCGGGATCGTCATCCATAATAACGACATCCGCGGCCTCTATCGCCGCATCCGAACCCATAGCCCCCATGGCGATGCCTATATCGGCCCTCGACAGCACGGGCGCATCATTGATGCCGTCGCCCGCAAAGGCAAGCTTCGCACCGTCAGGCTTCTCCGAAAGCAGAGCCTCAACCTTATCCACCTTGTCCTTCGGCAGCAGCCCGCTGTAAAATTCATCGATACCGAGCTCGGATGCGACCTGCCTTGCCACCCTTTCGTCGTCGCCCGTGAGCATGACAGTCTTACGCACTCCCACAGCCTTAAGAGAAGCCACCGCCTCCCCGGCGCCCGGCTTAACCACATCCGAAATAAGGATATGCCCGGCATAGCCGCCGTTTACGGCCACATGGATCACAGTGCCCGTGTGATGACAGCTGATGTACGGGATGTTCAGGTGATCCATGAGCTTGTCGTTTCCCGCGGCGACCTCAATGCCGTCCACCTTTGCGATCACGCCGTTTCCGCTTATTTCACGAATATCGGTGACGCGCGAGCGGTCCGGTTCCCTGCCGTAGGCGCGCCTCAGGCTCTTGCTTATGGGATGGGAAGAGGCGCTTTCCGCCAGGGCTGCGTATTCTATGAGCTTAAAATTCTCCATTTCACTGTGGTGAATGCCGTTCACCTCGAAAACACCCTGAGTGAGCGTGCCCGTCTTGTCAAATACGGCTATCTTAGTTTTAGAAAGGGTCTCAAGATAATTCGAGCCCTTGACAAGTATACCCTGACTGCCTGCGCCTCCGATGCCCGCAAAAAAGCTCAGAGGAATGCTTATGACAAGAGCGCAGGGGCAGCTGATCACAAGGAACGTGAGCGCGCGGTAGATCCATACGCCCCAATCGGCAGCGACGCCCATTATAAGGATGCGTACAAGAGGAGGCAGCAGCGCCAGAGCCAGAGCCATGCCGCACACACAGGGAGTGTAAAATCTCGCAAAGCGTGAGATAAAATCCTCCGATCTCGATTTTTTCGAGCTTGCGTTTTCTACCAGATCCAGTATCTTTGAGGCCGTAGACTCGCCGAACTCCTTAGTAGTCTTTATCTTAAGAACGCCCGTCATGCATATGCACCCGCTCATGACAGCATCCCCGGCACCGACCTCCTTAGGAAGGCTCTCTCCCGTAAGGGCGCTCGTATTAAGACATGATCCGCCCTCAACAACGACTCCGTCTATCGGTATCTTCTCCCCGGGCTGCACGGTTATGATACTGCCCGTTTTCACATCGTTCGGATCCGTCTGCACGAGCCTGCCGTCGATCTCTATATTCGCATGATCGGGACGTATATCCATGAGCTTGCTTATATTGCGGCGGCTCCTTCCCACGGCGAGGCTCTGGAACCACTCGCCTGTCTGGTAAAACAGCATGACGGCGATCGCCTCAACATAATCGCCGTTCTCATACACGGCAAGAGCAATTGCCCCGACCGTCGCAACGGCCATGAGGAAATTTTCATCAAAAATACGCCCGTTCCTTATTCCCTTGACTGCCTTCAGTAAAATATCGTACCCTATCACCAGATAGTCGAAAAGATAACACAAAAAGCGGAGCCATCTTCCGGCCGAATCGAAAGTATATCTGTCTATCGCGTCGAACATTTCCGGTAAAATGAAATGCAGTCCCAAAAGTACGGAGGCCGATATCAGTATGCGCGCCAACATGCGTTTCTGTTTTGCAGTCATGCTCCCGCTCCGTATTTTCATATGTCATTTTCCTCTATCTCGAAATCCGTATCGACCTTTTTACACGCCTTGCGCACTTTTTTCATCACGCTCACGGGGTCGCTCCCTTCCTCAAATTCGATGATCATTTTCTGAGTCATAAAATTGACCGTGGCGTTGGCGACGCCGTCCGTTTTACGCGCGGCATCCTCAGCCAGGTTAGCGCAGTTTGCACAGTCTACTTCGATATTATACGTTTTCTTCATGTAAAATGTCCCTCCCGGAATTTTTTAAGATTCAATGATTAAGCACTTGTTTAATCATTCTGCGTGTACTATAATACAGCAAGAACGGTCAGTCAATACGTCCGACGCTCATACTCCCAAACGGGCGAAATTTATTTCCTTTCGGGCGAAAACGAAAAATAAAAAACAGGGGGAAAATGAATCATATGAATTATCCGGAGCTGCCTCATCACCACGGAGAAGGACAAGGGACCGCCGCCATACGGCGGCAGATAGACCGCGTGGAAAATTTTCAGACCGTGGCCGACATTTTCAAGCAACTGGGAGATACTACGAGGATACGCATATTCTGGCTGCTGTGCCACTGTGAGGAATGCGTCATAAATATCTCCGCCATACTTGAAATGTCAAGCCCGGCCGTTTCACACCATCTGAGGCTCTTAAAGAGCAGCGGCCTCATAGTCAGCAGGCGCGAGGAGAAAGAGGTCTATTACCGGGCGGCGGACACCGTGCGGAGTCAGATGCTACACAGCATGATAGAGGAAGTTATGGAGATCGCATGTCCCGAGCAGTGAGGCGGTATTATGAATACTGAGGATTTTACAAGAGAAGACAGATCAGGTGACAGGATTTCACTTTATACCGGGATCGACATCATATATTTTACATATAAAGACGGCGTCCTCCCGCCGCGATGCGAAGGGGCCGCTCACGGCATTCATATAAATTATTGCAGATCGGGACAGATCGCATGGAAAACGGAAAACGGCAGCATTTATCAGAACCCCGGGGATTTTTCGATACACACCGCAGATATATGCGATAAAGCGGCGGTGAGCTTTCCCACGGGGCAGTATTCGGGGCTGACCGTTATCGCAGACACGGATAAGGCCGCCGCAGAAAACGCCGGGCTGTCCGCATACGTCGACCCGCTGAAAGAAGCGGCGGAGGAAAGATTCTGCGTAGACGGCACATTTTCATTTCTCGCCGGTAACGAGCAGACTGAAAGCATATTTTCCGCATTTTACGATCAGCCCCGGCGTCTGAGGCTTGCGTATCAGAAAATAAAGGTGCTCGAGCTGTTCCTATGCCTTTCAAAGCCGGAATTCACTCAGAAGGACCGGCTCACGGCGTACAGATGCGATCAGATAGAAACGGTACGCGAGGTTCACGAGTATCTCACACAGATGATCGGCAAAAGGATCACGATAGAGGAGCTTTCGAAAAAATATCTCATAAATCCGACGACTCTGAAGTCGGCCTTTAAGGCGGTATACGGAAATTCGATAGCGGCGCACATGAAGGAGCACCGTATGGAGCAGGCGATAAAATTGCTCAGGGAATCGGACATCAGCATAGCCGAAACGGCACGTCTCGTGGGATATGACAGTCAGAGCAGGTTCACGGCCGCATTTAAAGCATTCTACGGGGTACTGCCTAGGGAATATAAGAGATCTCAGTAAGAGAGTAAGACATTCCCGCGGGCAGCGCCCCTCCCGTAATATCAGATCCTGTCCGCTATGAGAGAGCCCATTTCGGAGCACGACACCTTACGGCACGAACCGTCTGCCGTGCAGCACGATCCGTCGTCGCTCGGCATGATGTCTGCGGTGCGCGCGCCGCTGTCAAGCACTTCATTTACGGCATTTTCAATATCGTCGGCTTCCGCGGCCATTCCGAATGAATATCTCAGCATCATGGCGGCAGAAAGCACGGTGCCTATGGGATTTGCCATGTCAAGCCCCGCTATATCGGGCGCAGAGCCGTGAATGGGCTCATACATGCCGAGAGTGCCCGACGAAAGGGACGCAGAGGGCATCATGCCTATGGAGCCCGTGAGCATCGAGGCCTCATCGGACAGAATGTCGCCGAACATATTTTCGGTCACCAGAACGTCAAATTGAGAAGGATTCTTTATGAGCTGCATGGCGGCGTTGTCAACAAGTATGTCGTTGTATTCAACATCACTGTACTCATCCGCGAGGCGGTGCATGGTCTTTCTCCAGAGCCTCGACGTTTCAAGCACGTTGGCCTTGTCCACCGATGTCAACTTTTTGCGCCGCTTCACGGCGGTCTCAAAAGCGACTCTTCCTATTCTCTCAATTTCATGCTCCGAGTATGGCATGACATCCGTGGCAACGGACTCGCCGTTTACGGTCTCGGTCTTTTTGGGCCCGAAATACACGCCTCCGGTAAGCTCTCTTACTATGAGCAGGTCGATGCCGCCGCCGACGATCCTTTTTTTAAGGGGAGAGGCGGCCGCGAGCCTGGGGAACAGCTTTGTGGGACGCAGATTCGCAAATAAGCCCAGCTCCTTTCTCACAGCGAGCAGCGCCTTCTCGGGGCGCACCGCGGGCGGGCAGTCGTCCCATTTGGGCCCGCCTACCGCTCCGAGGAGCACACTGTCGGAGCTTTTGCATATTTTCATGCCCTCATCCGTTATGGGCACTCCGTATCTGTCTATCGAGCATCCGCCTATATCGACGTAGTCGTAACTGAATACGTGCCCGTATTTCACGGCTATCCTGCCGAGTACCTTAACAGCCTCCGCCGTTATCTCGGGGCCTATCCCGTCTCCTGCGAGCACCGTTATCTTTTTATTCATCTTTCTGCGCTCCTTTCTCAGTCTTTAAGCGAAGCGAGCAGGCCGCCCTTTTCAATTATATTCTGTATAAAAGGCGGGAAGGGCTGAGCGGTGTACGTCTTGCCTGTCGTGCTGTCCGTTATGATGCCCGTATCGAAATCGACGCTCACGTCGTCCCCCGCCCCGATCTCATCCGCAGCCTCGGGGCATTCCAGTATGGGAAGGCCTATATTTATGGCATTCCTGTAAAATATACGCGCGAAGCTCTTTGCTATGACGCAGCCGGTGCCGCACGTCTTTATCACAAGAGGCGCGTGCTCGCGCGAAGAGCCGCAGCCGAAATTCCAGCCGGCCACTATGATGTCTCCCGGCTTCACATTTTTGACAAAGCCCGCGTCTATATCCTCCATGCAGTGAAGGGCGAGCTCCTTCGCATCCGGCGTGTTCAGATATCTCGCCGGTATTATAACGTCCGTATCGACATTGTCCTTGTATTTGAAGACCTTTCCGCCTGTTTTCATAGTCACGCATCCTTCCATTCAGTTATATATCCCGTAAGAGCGCTGGCCGCGGCCGTCGCGGGGCTTGCGAGGTAGACCTCGCTGTTCACATGTCCCATCCTGCCCACAAAATTGCGGTTTGTGGTGGCGATGCATCTTTCACCGGAGGCGAGTATACCCATATATCCTCCGAGGCAGGGGCCGCATGTGGGCGTCGATACCACCGCTCCCGCATCTATGAATGCAGTGTAGTATCCCCTTTCCACGCATTCCCGTAAAATGTTCATTGTAGCCGGTATTATTATGCAGCGCACTCCGCCTGCTACCTTTTTGCCCTTCAGTATCTTGTATGCGGTCTGCATGTCCTCCATGCGCCCGTTCGTGCAGCTGCCTATAACGACCTGATCTATCTTTATGTCGGAAAGCTCGCTTGCGGGGCGCGTGTTCTCGGGAAGGTGCGGACAGCTCACGGTGGGAACTATTTCCGAAAGGTCTATATCGATCACCTTTTCATATTCGGCATCGCCGTCTGCCTCGTATATGACGGGCTTACGCTCGCTCCTGCCGTCAAGATACGAAAGAGCGACGTCGTCCACCGGGAATATGCCGTTCTTGGCGCCCGCTTCTATGGCCATATTGCATATGCAGAGCCTGTCGTCCATCGAAAGCGACGAAACGCCGTCTCCCGTAAATTCCATGCTCTTATACAGAGCGCCGTCCACGCCTATCATGCCTATCACAGTGAGTATGACGTCCTTGCCGCTGCAGTTGGGGGCGAGGCTTCCGGTAAGGTTGAATTTAATGGCGGACGGCACCTTGAACCAGGCTTTGCCCGTTGCCATTCCCGCAGCCATGTCAGTAGAGCCCACTCCCGTCGAGAACGCTCCGAGAGCTCCGTATGTGCAGGTGTGGCTGTCTGCGCCTATTATGCAGTCACCGGCTGTCACCACTCCCTGCTCCGGAAGGAGCGCATGTTCTATGCCCATTTTACCGACATCATAGAAATGGCTTATACAGTGGCTGCATGCGAACTCCCTGCATGTCTTCGACTGCTCGGCGGCTTTAATGTCCTTGTTGGGCACGAAATGGTCCAGCACTATCGCTACGCGGTCCCTGTCAAATATATCTTTAAAACCCGCTTTATTGAATTCATTTACGGCAACAGGCGTTGTTATGTCGTTCCCGAGCACGATATCGAGCTTTGCGCTTATGAGCTGTCCCGCGCTCACTTTGTCAAGTCCGGCGTGGGCCGCCAGTATTTTCTGAGTCATTGTCATTCCCATGATCTTACGATCCTCCTTTGATCTTAACTGTGGCTTATGCTTCTGTTTATTGCCGAAAAGAGTGCGTTCACGGACGAGGCTATGATATCGTCGTGTATGCCTACTCCCCATACAGTTTTACCGTTTTCAAGCTTTATGCTCACATACGTTATCGCCTGCGAAGCGGAGCCCTTAGTAAGAGCGTGCTCGTCGTATGTGAGGTCGGAAAATCTTATGCCGAGCTGCTGCTTTATCGCATTGCTCACCGCGTCAAGCCTGCCGTTTCCGCCCGCCGTGAGTGTCCTCACCTGTCCGTCCGTTTCAACAGTGAGAGTGACATTTATGTCGGGATTTCTCACAAAGTGGTAGTCGACGAGCTTTATATCGGTATTTATATTCACATATTCGCCGGTGAAAACGTCTAACACCTCCTGCGGTGAAAGCTCCGCGTGGGCCCTGTCCGAAACTCCTTTTACCGTGTATCCCACTTCTTCTCTCATTCCGGCAGGTAAAACGTATCCGAACGTATGCTCCAGCAGATATCCTATCCCGCCTTTGCCCGACTGCGAATTGATGCGTATGACGTCCGTTTCGTATTCGCGTCCCACATCCTTCGGATCTATGGGAAGATAAGGCACTGTCCATGTGTCTGTATTCTTGTCGCGTCTCCAGTTCATGCCCTTTGCGATCGCGTCCTGATGCGACCCCGAGAAGGCGGCAAATACAAGCTTTCCCGAATACGGCTGGCGCTCATATACCTGCATGCGCGTGACTCTTTCGTACAGCCCGGCTATATACGGCATGTCCGCAAGATCAAGGCCGGGCTCAACTCCCTGTGAATACATATTGAGAGCAAGTGTCACTATATCCACATTGCCCGTGCGCTCGCCGTTTCCGAAGAGCGTCCCTTCTATCCTGTCGGCGCCGGCGAGCAGGCCCAGCTCGGAATCCGCCACGGCGCAGCCCCTGTCATTGTGAGGATGCAGCGATACGGAAACGGCATCCCTGTATTTAAGGTTATCGCACATGTATTCCACCTGATCCGCGTAAACGTGCGGAGACGAGAGCTCCACCGTAACGGGCAGATTTATTATGGCCTTGCGCTCCGGCACGGGCTTCCATATATCCAGCACCGCGTTGCACACCTCGAGCGCGAATTCGGGTTCCGTACCTGTAAAAGACTCGGGTGAATATTCATATCTGTAATCCGTGCCCGTCTCGGACGCTATGCGGGCAAAAAGCTCGGCTCCGTCGGTCGCTATTTTGAGTATCTCCTCTTTAGATTTTTTGAAAACCTGCTCTCTCTGCGCAAGAGACGTGGAATTATAGAGGTGTACTATGGCGTTTTTACACCCTTTGAGAGCTTCGAATGTCTTTTTGATTATATGCTCCCTGCTCTGCGTCAGCACCTGCACCGTAACATCGTCCGGTATCATTTTCTTTTCTATGAGCGTCCTCAGGAAATTATATTCCGTATCGCTGGCAGCGGGGAATCCCACTTCTATCTCTTTGAAACCGACTGCGACAAGCAGCCTGAAGAACTCCAGCTTTTCCTCGAGGCTCATGGGTATCATAAGAGACTGATTTCCGTCTCTCAGATCCACAGAACACCAGGTGGGGGCTTTGTCTATATAAGTTTTTTCTGCCCATTTTCTCGTCGGGTTTTTAACGGGGAAAAACTGTCTTGTATATTTTGAAGCGTTTGTCATTTATTTACCTCCGCACACGGCTATGACTTCCACCTCTGCGAGCGCGCCCTTAGGAAGATCCTTAACGGCCACACAGCTTCTGGCGGGCGCCGTTTTGATATATCTGCCGTAAACCTCGTTGAATGAGGCAAAGTCGGCTATATCCGCAAGGAAGCAGGTTGTTTTGACTATGCTGTCAAGCGACGCTCCCGCAGCCTCGAGCACTGCCGAAAGATTTTTCATTATCTGCTCCGTCTGCTCTGCGGTCGTTGCGCCTACGAGCTCGCCGCTTTCGGGCGAAAGGGCTATCTGCCCCGATGTATAAAGTATATTTCCTGCCTTTATCGCCTGTGAATAGGGTCCTATCGCTTTAGGCGCCAGCGGTGTTGATATTATTTCAGACATTGCGGTTTCCTCCTTATAACGCTAATGCGTCAGATTATTTTAATACCGGAATCGGTAAGTGCCTTTTTTATATTTGCTATATGCTCAAAATTCCGCGTCTCGAGCGTAAGTCTCAGATAGCATCCGTTCACGTCGGAGCCTTCGTTGGAGTGCTCATGGTGCACGGCCGTTACATTGCCGCCGTGCTCCGCTATTATGCGTGAAACGCGCATGAGCTGTCCCGGCTTATCCACCAGCTCTATATTGAGCTGGCAGTTCCTGCCGGACATCATGAGACCTCTTGTTATGACGCGCGAGAGTATCGTAACGTCTATATTGCCTCCGGAAAGAAGGCATACGGTCTTTTTGTTCTCAATATCGACCTTTCCGAACATGGCGGCGGCCACCGAAACAGCTCCCGCGCCCTCGGTCACCAGCTTGTGCTGCTCCATGAGCGCAAGTATGGCGGCAGATATCTCATCGTCCGTGACCGTGACTATGTCGTCTACATATCTTGAGCATATGTCATATGTGAGCGAGCCGGGCTCTTTTACCGCGATACCGTCTGCTATCGTAAACACATTGTCGAGTCTTTCTATATGTGAATCATGTATCGAATTAAGCATTGAGGGCGCGCCCGACGCCTGTACGCCGTACACCTTTATATCCGGGTTCAGCATCTTTATCGTATATGCAATGCCGGATATGAGGCCGCCGCCGCCCACGGGAACTATGACCGCATCCATGTCGGGAATCTGTTCGGCAAGCTCCAGCGCTATAGTGCCCTGCCCCGCTATAACGTCGGGATCGTCAAAGGGATGTATGAATGTATAACCGTTTTTATCCCTCAGCTCAAGCGCTCTGGCGTATGCGTCATCGTAAACGCCTTCCACGAGGCATATTTCCGCACCGTAGCTCCTTGTGGCCTCCACCTTTGAAATGGGCGCGCTGTCAGGCAGGCATATGACCGCTTTTATACCGTTCCTCTGAGCAGCGAGTGCCACTCCCTGTGCGTGATTGCCCGCGGAGCACGCTATGACTCCGCGCTTCTTTTCATCTTCCGTAAGCTGCGACATCTTATAGTAAGCGCCTCTTACTTTAAAAGATCCCGTTATCTGCAGATTTTCCGTTTTGAGGTACAGGTCGCAGCCGGGCCTGAGCTTGGGCGCGCTCAATATATCCGTCTGTATCGCCACGCCTTTGAGCGCATATCTCGCCTTATATACATTATCCAAAGTCAAATTCTTGTTTCCCATTAAAGTGTGCCTCTCCTTAACGTATTTATGAACTGTTCCGCCGCCCTCGGCGACCTGCCGCCCTTGCCCAGAGCAAACGCCTCCGCGCGGGCGTCGATGCCCTCCGCATCCGCATCAATGCCGTACTTCTCTGCAAGAGCGTGTACTATCTCAAGATAAAGCTTTTTGTCCGGTTTTTCAAAATATACGGTGAGTCCGAATCTGTCTGAAAGCGACATGAGCTCCTGCATGGTATCGTTTCTGTGTATGTCGTCCTCTCCGCTCCTGTCCGAAAAGCTCTCCTTTACTATATGCCGCCTGTTGCTCGTCGCGTATATGACCGCGTTCTCCGCCTTTGCGGATGCCGACCCCTCGAGCGCCGCTTTGAGCATGCTGAAGCTGTCGTCGTTCTTATTGAATGAAAGATCGTCAATGAATATTATGAACTTGAGGGGATTGTCGGCGATCCTGCCCATTATGTACGGAAGATACGATATCTGATCCTTCCTCAGCTCGATCAGCCTCACGCCGCTTCCGTAAAATCGATTAACGCACGCCTTCACGGTGGACGATTTGCCCGTGCCCGCATCGCCGAAGAGCAGGCAGTTCGCGGCCGGTCTGCCGCAGGCCAGAGCCTCCGTATTGTCGAACACCAGGGCGCGTTCCCTCTCATATCCCGTAAGATCCGCCTCTGTGATGTCATCTGCGGCCTTCACCGGTAAAATGTCTCCTTCGGACAGGTAAAACATGGGATATGAAGCAAATATGCCGTACCCGTACCTGTCTATATGCTTAAGTCTTTCAAAATACTCCGCTCTGAGATCAACGTATTCATTGTCAAATTCAGGCACATATCCGCCGTATTTGCCGCCTTCGGCGCAGGCGCCGCAAAGATCTTTTGCCGAAAGCTTTGTGAGCCCCGACAAGAGCACGAGCTCAGAAAGAACGTTTCTGAGCAGCGCCGCGGACACGGTCCTGTTTGCCGCGGCGCGTGTTATATATGCGTTTTCATCCTCAAATACGCTTTTCCTGAGAAATTCCGAAAACGAAAAGCCGTATTCCGACAGCGAGTGCACGAATCTGCCCATCAGGCTCATCTTATATGCACTGCAGCCGCCTGCGCAGTCCGCAGCGCCCGCGTCGTCCGCGCCCAAATATTCAACGAGCGCGGACATCGTGTCCGTCTTAAGTATATTTCTGAAAACGCTCAGGGCGCTCAGCTCGCATGCGAGCTGTTTTTGCTCTTTGTCCGTCATGATCTGTTTATAATGGCTCCTCTGTCCGCAGAGCTCACCTGCTCCGCATATCTTGCAAGACATCCCCGGAGATCCGAGTGTTTTTTGATGCTCACAGATGACTTACGCTTCTCTATTTCACTCTCTCCGACCTTGAGCTCGATGGAATACGCCGGTATGTCTATCGATATGATATCGCCGTTTCTGACATAGGCTATGAGTCCGCCCTTTGCCGCTTCCGGTGAAATATGTCCGATAGACGCGCCTCTCGTGGCGCCGGAGAAACGTCCGTCCGTTATGAGCGCGACATCCTTTCCCAACCCCATGCCCGCTATCGCGGATGTGGGCGAGAGCATTTCACGCATGCCGGGTCCTCCCGAGGGGCCTTCGTAGCGTATCACAACTACGTCACCCTTGACGATCTTACCCGAATATATGGCGTCGATCGCTTCCTCCTCGCTGTCGAAGACTCTTGCCGGGCCCTCATGCTTCAGCATTTCGGGCGCCACGGCGCTCCTCTTTACAACGCAGCCGTCCGGCGCCAGATTTCCTCTGAGCACCGCTATGCCGCCCGTTTTACTGTACGGATCGTCGACCGTACGTATGACGGATGTGTCCTTTATGTCTGCGTTTTCAATATTCTCGGCCAGCGTTTTACCGGTGCACGTCATCACGGACGTATCTATGAGACCCGGCTTTGCGAGCTCTTTGAGCACGGCGTAAACGCCTCCCGCTTCATTAAGATCCTCCATGTATGTGGGACCCGCCGGCGCGAGATGACACAGATTGGGCGTCTTTTCGCTTATTTCATTTGCCATATCGAGATCCAGCGTTATACCGCATTCATTTGCTATCGCGGGCAGGTGGAGCATGCTGTTCGTAGAGCATCCCAGAGCCATATCGGCAGTGAGGGCATTCCTGAACGCCGCGGGCGTCATTATGTCCCGCGGACGTATATTTTTCCTTACGAGCTCCATTATCTGCATTCCCGCGTGCTTTGCGAGCTCTATGCGCGCGGAGTATACGGCGGGTACTGTGCCGTTGCCTTTAAGTCCCATGCCGAGCACTTCGGTAAGGCAGTTCATTGAGTTGGCCGTATACATTCCCGAGCATGAGCCGCATGTGGGGCATGTATTTTCCTCGCATTTTCTGAGCTCTGCGTCATCTATTTTACCTGCGGCATAGGCTCCGACTGCCTCGAACATGCTCGAGAGGCTCGTCTTGTGTCCGTTCACGCGTCCGGCGAGCATCGGGCCGCCGCTCACGAATACAGCGGGTATGTTCACCCTGGCTGCCGCCATCAACAGACCCGGCACGTTCTTATCGCAGTTGGGCACCATGACAAGCCCGTCAAAGCCGTGCGCGAGCGCCATTGCCTCTGTGGAGTCTGCTATTATGTCGCGCGTTATGAGCGAATACTTCATACCCGTGTGACCCATGGCTATGCCGTCGCATACGGCTATCGCCGGGAAGACTATAGGTGTTCCGCCCGCCATGGCAACGCCTAATTTCACGGCGTTTACTATCTTATCTATATTCATATGGCCCGGAACGATCTCATTGTATGAGCTCACTATCCCTATGAGCGGTCTTTCCTGCTCTTCCTTTGTGAGTCCGAGCGCGTGGTACAGACTGCGGTGAGGCGCGTTCTGAAAGCCGTCTACTATTGTATCTTTAACCATGATATCGCCTTTCGTGCTCAAATCCGCATATCAGTTGTTTATGAGCTTATCCTCATCGCTCCAGCTGTAGAGCTTGCGTATTTCCTTGCCCACTGTCTCGGAAGGATGCTCCGATGCCAGCTTACGCATAGCGTTAAAATGAACCTGTCCGCCTGCGTCCGACATATCGAGCAGGAATTCCTTTGCGAACGTGCCGTCCTGTATATCGGAAAGTATCTTCTTCATGGCCTTCTTTGTGTCTTCTGTTATTATCTTGGGGCCCGTCACATAGTCGCCGTATTCCGCCGTATTCGATATGGAATAGCGCATGCCTTCAAAGCCGCTCTGATATATAAGGTCTACTATGGGCTTCATTTCGTGTATGCACTCAAAGTATGCGTTCCTGGCATCGTATCCCGCCTCAACGAGCGTCTCGAAGCCCGCCTGCATGAGGGCGCACACGCCTCCGCAGAGAACCGCCTGCTCTCCGAAGAGGTCTGTTTCCGTCTCGGTGCGGAAGGTGGTCTCCAGAACGCCCGCTCTGGCTCCTCCTATGCCGAGAGCGTATGCGAG
>CANQOI010000050.1 GCA_947625435.1 uncultured Clostridia bacterium
CCTTATGGAGTATTTGTCCGGATTCGATATTTCTGAGTCCCGCTATCGCTTCGCACAGCTCCTTCTGTCCGCATCCCGCAATGCCGGCGACTCCGAGTATCTCTCCGCTGCGTATGTAGAAATTGACCCCGTCTATGGCCTTAGCGCCCTCATCATTGTTCACTGTCAGATTTTTTATCTCAAGCAGGGGCTTGCCCGGGTCGGGATCGGGACGCGATATGTTGAGTGATATCTTACGTCCTACCATGAGCTCAGTGAGCTCCTGTTCGTTTGTCTCACTCGTATTTACCGTCCCTATGTACTCGCCTTTGCGCAGTATGGAAACGCGGTCGCTTATATCAAGCACTTCATTCAGCTTGTGAGTGATGATTATTATCGAATGGCCGTCTTCCTTCATCCTTCTCAGCACATTGAACAGCTTCTCTGTCTCCTGCACGGTAAGGACTGCCGTAGGTTCGTCAAGTATAAGTATGTTCGCGCCGTAATACAACACTCTCACTATTTCAAGAGTCTGCCTCTCACTTACGGACATATTGGCGACAAGCTTGTCCGGGTTGAATTCGAATCCCAATCTGTCGCTTATTTCTTTTATTTTTCTGTAACGGTCCTTCCTGAGTATAAAGCCGGTCTTTTCGGTGCCCATCCATATGTTGTCGGCGGCGGAAAGAACGTCAACCAGCTTAAAATGCTGATGCACCATACCTATGCCGTACTTTTTTGAATCCTCCGGTGAATGTATAACAGCCTGATCCCCGTTTATTCTTATAATGCCGGAATCAGGCTTGTATATACCGGAAAGCATATTCATAAGAGTAGTCTTGCCGGAACCGTTTTCGCCGAGCAGGGCGAGAATCTCGCCCTGCCTGACGTTAAGATTGATGTTGTTATTTGCTCTGACGCTACCGAACGACTTAGTAATGCCGACTAATTCAATAGCATAATCACGATCAGAATCCATTGCTCCGTCCTTCGTATTGATGATCTTATCAGTTTACTTTCTGAACACCCTGAACAAAATAGTTCATAGAGCCCTTTATAACGGAATCCTGAGCGGTCTTGCCGCCTTCAGCGGCAACGAGCTCTCCGTCTGCGTTATATACGTAATACGTATTGCCGTCATCCGAGATGACCGTCTTTCCGTTGTTGTCGAGAAGAGGCGCGTTTTCCTTTGTTATATTGCCGTCTGCGTCTATCGTGAGCTTAACGTTCGTAAATACGTCCCATTCGCCGTCTATTATCATTTTCTTAACGGAATCGATTATCTCCGATGTGCCTTCCGCGCAGTTGTCGGAAAGTGGTGAAATATCAACGAATCCCTCTTTAAGGCCGCCGTAATAGATGCCTACCTTGCTCATAAACTGATCGGGAGTATTCATGGCTGTCTCTATAGCGAGCTTGTAATAAACATCCCAGTGCCATATAGGAGCAGTAAGGTGTGCCTTAGGCGCCTGCGCGGTCATATCGGAATTGTATCCCACTCCGAACACGCCGGCTTCCTGTGCCGCAAGCTGAGGCTGAGCGCTGTCGCAGTGCTGAGATATGATGCCGCAGCCGTAGTTCTGTATAAGGCTCTGAGCCGCCTGACGCTCAAGGGACTCATCGCCCCATGTATTCAACTCGTTTACGTAAACAGTCGCGTTCGGGTTGACTGACTGCACGCCCATCGCAAAGGAGTTTATTCCGCTGCATGTTTCTGCGTATTCCGTACCGTAGGCAGCAACATAACCTATGTTGTTGTTCTTTATCTCAAGAGATTTGAGTCCTGCGGCGATACCGGAGAGATATCTTGCCTGATATATCCTGCCGAAATAGTTGTTGAAGTTCGTATCGTTCGAAAGATATCCCGTAGCATGGCTGAATATGATATCTTTATATTCGGGCTTGGCGGCAGCTTCGTTCATGGCGTTGAGGTAGCCGAAGCTTATTCCTATTATAAGCTTGCATCCTCTTCCCGCGAGATTATCAATGGCACTCATAACGGCCGCATCGTCCTCAGGCACGTTGTCAACTACCAGAAGCTGTGATTTGTCGAGTCCGAGCTGCTCCATTGCCTGTGTTATTCCGTGATTGTGAGCGTAAGTATACCCTGCGGTATCATTCTGTCCGTTAATATAGATAGCTCCTATCAGAAAATCCGAATTGTTTCCTCCTGCATTATCCCCTTCCGATGTGCAGCCTGCAAATGCAAATACAGAAACGCACATGATGAGCGCAAGCGCCAATGATAATACCTTTTTCATTTAAAAACCTCCCTGCCGTACGGCTAAAATTAAAATATATATGTAAATTGCTTTACATCCGATCATTGATCGCGGAAAACGATCCTGCCGTTCTCCACGCTTTCGACTATGGCCAGCGACTCGACACGTATCCCTCTGCTCCTTATTATGTCTCCGCCGCCCTGAAAAGCCTTCTCTATGACGATACCCGCGCCTACGAGGTGAGCCCCGGAATCGTCCACGATCCTGATAAGTCCGTCGAGGGCCCCGCCCCTGGCGAGGAAATCATCTATTATAAGTATCCTGTCGTCACGGCTCAGATAGTCCTTCTTTATGTATATATCCGTAAAACATTGGTGCGTAAATGAATAAATCTGACCGCTGTACACTTCTCCGGTCAGATTTGATGTCCTGCTCTTCTTTGCAAATACTACGGGCACGTTAAAATACTGCGCCGCAATACACGCTATCCCTATTCCCGATGCCTCTATCGTTATTATCTTTGTGACGCCGCTGTCCTTAAAAAGTCTGTAGAATTCCGTGCCTATATCCTGAAGCAGTCCTATATCTATGCGGTGATTCAGGAAGCCGTCGACTTTAAGAACCGAACCGTCTTTGATTTCTCCGTCTTTGATAATGCGTTCCTCAAGACTCTTCATATGCACCCTGCCCTCTGTAAAATATTCTCATAAACGTAAGCCTGTCCCTGTTCAGGGAATATCTGCATTATATAGTCTAACCGGGAAAAAATCAATAATAAAAATCATTTCAGCGTCACGACCGTGACTCCCGTATCGCCTTCGCCGAATCCGCCCAGTCTGTATGAAGCCACAGCCTTGCACGATCTCAGATATGAATGTATCCCCGCACGCAGTGCGCCGGTACCCTTTCCGTGGATCACGCAGAAGCGGGACTGCTTTGCGAGTATTCCGTCCTGTATGTGCCTGTCGATCACATTCACCGCTTCGTCAACGGTCATTCCTCTTACGTCAAGCTCCGTTTTGACAACTGCGGCGGCAAGAGAAGCCTCTGCGCCCGAAGCGGCGCCGGGATCGGATCTCGGGCGCACCTGCCCGTCATCACATACGCGCAGATCGGATATGGGTATATACAGCTTCATCACACCTGCCTGCACGTAGGCTTCGCCGTTCTTATCCTGAGCCTTAAGGACAGTGCCTTTGCTGCCGAGGCTCAGGATCCTGACAGTCTGTCCGGGGCGAAGGCTCTCGGGCGGCTCCGACGTATCCGTATCCTCTCTGTATGCGCTGTAGAGAGCCGAATCGACACTGTCAGCGAATTCTCTGAATTCGCGGGCGGCATTCTCCGCGTTCCGCATTATATCGGACGCTTCCTTCGTCTTTTCAAGCTCGCCGTAAGCGCGTCTGAGTTCCGAGAGCATTTTATCGGCTGACGCACGCGCTTTACCGAGTACGGCTTTCGCCTCCTCTTTTGTCTTTAAAATGAGTTCGGAGCGCTTTTTCTCAAAGGCTTCCCTTTCACCGGCCATTTCGCTCCTGATCCTGGCGGATTCGGCTCTCAGTGCTTCTGATTCCGCCCTTTCCTCGTCTATGCGTTTCCTGCTGTCCTCTATTCCTTTGAGCATATCCTCAAAGCGCAGATCCTCGTTCGTGAGAAATTCCTTAGCGCGTTCGATCACCGCCGTATCGAGACCGAGCCTCTGCGATATAGCAAATGCATTGCTCTTGCCGGGCACTCCTATAAGAAGCTTATATGTCGGCTTGAGAGTCTCCGTGTCAAACTCGCAGGAAGCATTCACGAAGCCCGGCGTTGTGGAAGCAAACACTTTGAGCTCGCTGTAATGTGTCGTGGCCAGCACGCTCGCTCCCATCTGATGAAGGCACTCGAGTATCGACATTGCAAGTGCGGCGCCTTCCGTCGGGTCGGTGCCCGCGCCGAGCTCGTCGAGCAGTACGAGAGACCGGTCGTCACACTTATCAAGTATGTCCACTATATTCTTCATATGCGCCGAAAATGTGCTGAGGCTCTGTGAAATGCTCTGTTCATCGCCTATGTCCGCAAATATCCCCGTGTATACGCTCAATTCGCTTCTTTCCTTTGCGGGTATCATAAGACCGGACTGCATCATGAGAGTGAGAAGGCCCACTGTCTTAAGGGCCACTGTCTTTCCTCCCGTATTAGGGCCTGTTATTAGCATGGCCTCTTTCTCAGCAAGGTATACGGATACAGGCACCACTTTATCCTTGGGTATCATAGGGTGTCTCGCGTTGACGAGGGATATTTTACCGGAGGTGTTTATGACGGGGCGCACCGCCTTCATATCGAGCGCGAGCCTCGCCTTTGCAAATGTACAGTCGAGGAATGTGATCACGGCGAGGTTGTTTATGAGCAGGCCGTCATGCTCTCCCGTAAGCGCGGAGAGCTCCCTTATTATGCGCTCGGTCTCATGCATCTCTCTTACTTTGAGCTCGCGTATCTTATTATTGGCTTCTACTACGAAGGCGGGCTCTATGAACAGCGTCTGTCCCGATGCCGATGTGTCGTGCACGATACCCTGTATCTCACTGCGGTATTCTGTCTTTACGGGTATGCAGTACCTGTCTCCGCGCATTGTGACTACCGCGTCCTGTATCGTTTTTGAATATCTGGAGGAGCGGAGCATATCGTTAAGACGATCCTTTATTCCAGCCTGTGCGGAGATTATCTGTCTTCTTACAGAATATAATTCGGGGCTCGCTTCGTCGGCTATCTCTTCCTCCGAAACGATGCATCTGTTTATCTTTTCTTCAAGTGTCCCTGCTTCCTGAAGTCTTGATATATGTTCTGTTATTGAATTGTCCGAGCTGTCGTCTGCCGAAAGGGCATAGCCCGACATGCGTCTGCACGCCCTCAATAATCCGGATACGGAAAGCAGCTCGCCCAGGCTCAGAGCCGCGCCGGAGGCCGCTCTTCTCACGCTCTGCCTTATATCCTTAACTCCCGAAAGAGGCGGCGAGCCCCGCTTTATGATAAAATTAACGGCGTCCTCCGTTTCCGTAAGAGCATTTTCAATATCACCCGTGTCCGTCATGGGAACCATTTCACGGAAAACGGCCTTTGCAGTCTCACAGCTTGCGAGGTTTTCAAGTCTTTCCCTTATGACATTGTATTCAAGCGTGTCAAGCGTCTTACTCAGCAGCACGGTATCAGATCTCCCCCGAAGCATTCGCAGCAGCAGTCGGCGGCCAGCAGCGACGTACAGCAGTCACATGCGCTGTCCGCCTGCCTGTAACCCCGGCCGTAGCTCTGATCCGTATAAGCCTGCGCTCTTCCCGACATTGAATTGTAAGCGCGCTGAAATGCCGCATTGCCCGGATCCATATTGAGAGCTGTCTGATAATACTGTCTGGCATTATCGTACCAGCCGCGTCTTTGCGCTATCTGACCCATCATAAAATACCAGTAGCCGTTCCTCGAAGTTGCGGGCATGTTCTCGAGCAGGCTCTGAGCCTCGTCGAGTCTGTTGAGATTTATGAGATTGACTATCTGAGAGAAATCTGCGCCCGCGCTCCCGCCGGATTCATACGATGTATATGTCCCGCCGCCCGCTCTCTGTTTTATTATGGTATCGTATGCGATATTTATCTCTTTTATCTTCTCCGAGGCAAGATCCGCGAGAGGATTGTCCACATACTTGTCTGGATGGTACTTCTTTACGAGCTCCCTGTATGCCTTCTTTATCTCCTCGTCACTTGCGTTCTCACTCACTCCGAGCACTTTATACGGATCCATTATGATTCCACCGCTTTCAATTATCTTCTTTCACGCCGCACGCCCTGTCTGTCTTATCCTTCATACCGATGTAAAAAAGATTGTCTGCGGCTCCTACCGTGTTCAATATATTTATATTGTCGGCCTTGTCTTTTATACAGGCTTCTTTTAATCTCTCCCATGCCTCGGCACATTCGCAAAGGCACGTATCCAAAATGAATCTCACGTATTCTCTGTCATATACGTCTCCGAATCTGAGGAGCATGACATTGTAGCTGCCGCTCTTTCTGTCGGAGTCCATATCGCATACGGCATCCGTGAGATATATCCATTTTCCGGCATTATACCCTATTTTACCCAATAAATCCAATACATCGGGTCTTGACGCAAATGCGTCGCTGTCCTTCCATCTGAAAATGTCCGACATCATCGACGCGAAAGGCTCGGACACCTCATCCATGGAATCGCATCTGTCTTTCTCGAGCGCGGAAAGCTTTCTCATGGAAAAATATATGCTGTCGGAAGCTATGGGATAAAGCTTCGAGGCCTTTCTGAAGGCTCTGTGAACAGCCCCCGCTCCGGCGCGGGACGCTATGTTCCTGTCGTCGTGCCAGCTGTCAAGGAGTTTAAAATATACGAGCATCACATTTACCGCCGCGGCATAATCGACGGCCGCGCTCGCGCAGAGTGAGACATTTTTATGAAGCGGGTGCGCCATACACCCCTTTCTCACGGTGCTGTAATGCCCGGCGCTGCCGTCCGCCGTACTTAATATCATTGAGAGTACCGCCGCCTCGTTCACAAGTCCGAAGCGTGAAAGCTGACCGAAATTGCGGCCTATGCTCCTGCATACGCCGCAATAGTGCATCCTGTAGCAATCGTATTCTCTGAATTTAAGCTCCGGCTTATACGGAACAGCGTAACCAAAAATATCGTTTCATCCTTTCAAAGTGAGAGCATCTTACTCGTTTCGATCATGGATTCGTCTATGTGCTTTTCCATTTTAAGAGCTTCTTCTATATCTATAGCCACATACTTTTCGTCTTTTTCGGCTATGATCTGATTTTTGAGACCGTTCTGCAGCACCTCCGTTGCTTTGACGGCCATAAGGCTGGCAGCGACTCTGTCCCTTACGGTAGGGCTGCCTCCCCTCTGCAGATGTCCGAGTATCGTTGTGGTAGTCGAAATACCGGTTATGCTCCTTATCTGTTCGGCTATCTCCATAGTGCCTCCCACACCCTCGGCGATTATCACTATATAGTGGTGCTTTCCTCTGTTGCGGCAGCCTATTATGGGCTGTATTATGTCCGAATCGATGTGAAATTCCTTCTCGGGGAGTATGCACGCCTCGGCTCCGTCCGCGATAGCGCAGTTAAGAGCTATATATCCCGCTCCGCGTCCCATTACCTCTACAACGCTGCATCTTTCATGCGAGAACGCGGTATCCTTTATCTTATCTATGGCGTCTTTAACAGTGTTCAGTGCCGTATCGAATCCTATAGTGTAATCCGTACAGCTTATATCATTATCTATTGTTGCCGGAATGCCTATCACATTTACGCCCGCGGCCGCGAGGTCTCTCGCTCCCCTGAAAGAGCCGTCTCCGCCTATCACGACTATGGCGTCAAGCCTGAATACAGACGCCATACGGGCGGCTCTCTGCACGCCCTCCCGAGTATTGAACTCCGGGCTCCTCGACGTCTGCAGCACCGTTCCGCCGCGGCTCATTATGTCCGAAACGCTCCTGAGGTTCATTTCAAACATTTCACCGCTCAGAAGGCCCTCATATCCCTTTCTTATACCGTAAACCTGAAAACCCCTATATATTCCGGATCTGACGACCGCTCTTATCGCCGCGTTCATTCCCGGTGCGTCTCCGCCGGAAGTGAGCACACCTATTCTCTTGATATCCATGTGAAATAAACCTCCCTTTGTCTGTATGTCGGTAAAATATTATACTATACGCTTATGATCGATTCAAGTTCTTTCATTATATCGGCGTCCGTATTCATATATCCCTCGTATATGACACTGCCGTCCTCATCCGAGATCATTTTAACGTGGGTCCTGCCGGTAAAATATCTCGCGAAGGCCGCGGCTCTCGCCGCGCATTTCGGCGGTACTTTTATGACAGCATTTGTGCGCGATATATATTCGTCTATCGTATATATCTCATCGGGCAGTATCTTTGGCGTGTCGTCCTCGCGTATGCTAAGGCGTCCCTTTATAACGACTATATTCTCCGGTTGAAGTATGCCGGCATATTTTTCGTATATCTTGGGAAATATAAGGAGCTCGCATGTGCCGTAAACATCTTCTATCGAGCCGAAAGCCATTATGGCGTTGTTCTTGGTCACTTTTTTCTTTACTGAGTCTAATATTCCTCCCAATGTGACCTGCATTCCGTCCTTTATACCGGAGGAAAACGATCCGGCGGCAGGTTCCGTATCATCTTCGGTGTCCGAAATAAGGTCTGCCGAGCGTATGTTCGATATCTCACCGAGTAAAGGAGCATACCTTTCAAGAGGATGACCCGTTATATAGATGCCGAGCATTTCCTTTTCCATTGAAAGTATGTCTTTTGGGTCAAATTCAGGTATATCCGGCAGGTCGACTGTATTTTCCTCTTCCTCTTCCGCTTCCGTTCCGCCGGCGGTGAGCATATCGAAAAATGAAAGCTGTCCTTCGGCTCTGCGCCTGCTCTCGGATGCTGCGCCGTCCATAACGGCTTCAAACGTCCTGAATAGCTGCGAGCGTTTTACCTTAAAACATGAAAAGACCCCAGCCTTTACAAAGCTCTCTACGCATCTTTTATTTACTTCGGTGCCGGCGGTCCTTACGGCAAAATCGTTAAAGCTTTTATACGGACCGTTTTTCTCACGTTCGTTCGTGATGATGTCCACGACGTGCATCCCCACATTCTTTATGGCGGACAGCCCGAAAACGATGGCGCCGTCCTTCACGGTAAATTTTGCATAGCTTATATTTATGTCGGGAGGAAGTATCTTTATGTTCATGGCCTTGCACTCGGCTATGTATTGGGCTATCTTATCCGTTCTGTCAAGGAAGCTGTTAAGGAGCGCAGCCATATATTCTACCGGGTAATAAGTCTTGAGCCACGCCGTCTCGTATCCCACTACCGCATAGCAGGCGGCGTGGGCCTTGTTGAATGCGTAACTTGCAAAATCCGTCATCTGATCGAATATCTTATTCGCGATCTCTGACGAGACTCCGTTTTTGTCCGCGCCTTTTACGAAATTGACGCGTTCCTTCTCCATGACATCGTGCTTTTTCTTTGCCATCGCCCTTCTTACAAGGTCGGACTGTCCCATTGTATATCCCGCGACATCGCGCACTATCTGCATTACCTGCTCCTGATATACCATACAGCCGTACGTCACATTTAAAATGGGCTCAAGTATGGGGTGGAGATATTTCACGCCAGAGGGATTTTTCTTATTTTCTATATATGTGGGTATCTGATCCATGGGGCCCGGTCTGTACAGTGCGATGCCGGCTATTATGTCCTCGAGGTTGTCGGGCTTGAGCTCTGTTATGAAGCGCGTCATGCCGGGGCTCTCAAGCTGGAAAATGCCGAGGGTCTTGCCGTCGGAGATTGTCTTGTACACATTTTTGTCGTTCATTTCCATAGTGTCGAAATTGACGCTCACACCGTGCATTTTCTTTATGAGCTCAAGCGCATCCTGTATCACGGTGAGTGTCCTGAGGCCGAGAAAATCCACCTTAAGAAGTCCCAGCTTTTCAAGTACGGACATGGGAAACTGTGTAACAACGCTGTCGCCGCTCTTGTGTACGGGCACATAATCCGTTACGGGATCTCTTGTGAGAACTACGCCCGCGGCGTGGGTCGATGTGTTTCTGGGCATGCCCTCAAGCTGCACAGCCGTGTCTATAAGATCCTTTATCCTCTCGTCGGATTCATAGCGCATCTTCAGCTCCGAGCTTAAGGTGAGAGCGCCTTTTATGGTGCTCGCCTTGCCCGGTGTCATCGGTATCATCTTGGCGATGGCGTCGACCTCGGCATAAGGCACATCGAGGACACGTCCCACATCCCTCACGGCGCCTCTTGCCGCCATTGTGCCGAATGTCACTATCTGGGCCACGCGGTCCTCTCCGTATTTGCGCACTACGTAATCTATTACCTCCTTGCGCCTCTCGTCACTGAAATCGACATCGAAGTCGGGCATGCTGATCCTTTCGGGGTTCAGGAAGCGTTCGAACGCAAGGTTGTATTTAAGTGAGTCGATATTTGTTATCTTAAGACAGTATGCCACGAGGCTTCCCGCGCCCGAGCCTCTGCCGGGGCCTACGGTTATGCCGCTGTCCTTTGCGAATTTTATAAAGTCCCAGACTATGAGGTAATATTCGGCATATCCCATGCTGTTTATAACGGAAAGCTCATATTCCAATCTTTCTCTGACATTTTCCGGTATATCTTCCCCGTATCTGAATACTGCGCCTTCATATGTGAGCTTGCGGAGATATTCGGAAGGCGTGAGCCCTCCGGGTATGTCGAACTGCGGGAGTACGGGGCGGCCGAACGTTATCTCAACATTACATTCCTCCGCGATCCTGACAGTATTCTCTATGGCGTCTCTGCGCACCGCGAAGAGCGCGCTCATCTCTTCCGGAGTCCTTAAGTATATCTGATCCGTGTTAAAACGCATCCTGTCGGCGTCACCGTATTTTTTACCGGTCTGAACGCACATGAGTATGTCCTGCGTTCTTGAATCGGACCGGTCGATGAAATGTACGTCGTTGGTGGCGATAAGAGGGATTCCCGTCTCGTCCGATATCTTTATGAGCGCTCTGTTTACTTCATTCTGCTCCTCGATGCCGTTGCTCTGGAGCTCGAGATAATATCTGCCTCCGTCAAATATAGAGGCATATTCAAGGGCGAGCTTTTTCGCGCCCTCAACGTCTCCCTGCATTATGAGCTGCGGCACGTCTCCCGCAAGGCATGCGGACGAGCATATTATACCTTCAGAGTACTCTCTCAAAAGGTTCATGTCCACTCTGGGCTTGTAATAATATCCTTCGGTGTAGGCCTTTGATACTATGCGTATCAGATTGTGATACCCCGTGTTGTTCTTGGCAAGAAGTATGAGATGACCGTAGTCGCTGTCTGTGCCGGGAGTCTTGTCAAAGCGGGTGCGCTTTGCCGTATATACCTCGCAGCCTATTATGGGCTTTATACCCTCCTCCCTGCACGCCTCGTAAAATTCCACCGCTCCGAACATCACGCCGTGATCCGTAATAGCAAGCGCGTCCATACCGCGCTCTTTACAGGCGCGCGCAAGTTCTTTTATTCTGCACGCGCCGTCAAGGAGACTGTATTCGGTATGGACGTGAAGGTGTACAAAATCCGTTTTAAGGCTGCTCATATTCAGCTCTTTATGATCGGCATTATCTTACCGATCACGTTTTCTTTAAGTTTAACTGTCTTATCGTGAGCGGAGTCAAGGTCGTCGCCGATTCCGCCGAAATAGATCTTAAGCTTGGGCTCTGTGCCGGACGGGCGCATGCAGAACCACGAATCGCCGTAATCGAACATGAGTACGTCGGAGACCGGGAGCGTTGTCTTTTCTTTTGATACGATCTTACCGTCCTTGTCGAAGTGTAATACTTCCGATGTCTTTACGTCCGTGTAGGTTGACGGCGCTGTGCCCGTTATGTTACCCCGGGACGCGCGCACTGTCTCCATTATCTTTTCTATCATGCGGAGCCCGGATTCGCCTTTAAGGTTGACGGAAACCTGCATTTCGTTGTGATATCCGTATTTTCTGTATATGTCGTCCAGCGCTTCGAAGAGCGTTTTACCCTCCGACGCATAATAAGCCGCGGCTTCCGTGAGCATGAGACATCCCGCGACGGCGTCCTTGTCTCTTGCGTATGTTCCCGGAAGATATCCGTAGCTTTCTTCGAATCCGAATATGAAATTCTTGTCTCCGTGTTCATCGAGCTCCATTATCTTCTCACCTATAAATTTAAAGCCCGTGAGCACGTCTATATATTCTATGTTGTTTGCGCGGCACATTGCTTTTGTGAGGCGGGTCGACACCACCGTTGATACCACGAAGGGGTTCACCGGCATTATTTTACGGGCATTCCTGCTCTCTATTATCCTTTCGAGCAGTATGACGCCTATCTGATTGCCGTTCAGCATGGCGTACGTGCCGTCGGGAGCTTTTGCATACACTCCCGTTCTGTCGGAGTCGGGGTCGGAGGCGAGCACTATATCGGCGTCCGCGTTCTTCGCGTATTCAAGTGCCATCGTAAAAGCTGCCGGATCCTCGGGATTGGGCAGATTCAATGTAGGAAAATTTCCGTCGGGAGCCATCTGCTCCTTGACGGTTATCAGGTTCGCAACTCCCGAATCTTTGAGTATCTCGGGTATCCATTTTGCGCCGGCGCCGTGCAGAGGCGTGTATACTACCGTTATTTTAGACGCGTTCTTTTTGAAAGCCTCTTTGTCGGCTATGAATTTTCTGAGTTCTTTAAAATAAGCCGATCTCAGGCCGCTGTCAACGTATTTTATGTTGTTGCCCGTCTTAAAGAAGTCAAAGCTGAACGACGGTACCTTCGTATAGTCTGTTATGGAGAGCATTATGCGCGATATCTGCTTACTGTCTTCCGGCGAGAGCTGCGCGCCGTCGGGCCCGTACAGCTTGTATCCGTTGTACTCCTTGGGATTATGGCTTGCCGTTATCATAACGCCTGCGGCGCACCTTAACTGCCTTACTGAAAATGACAGTACTGGAACGGGTATTATATCCGTATGGAGATATACTTTTATTCCGTTTCCCGCGAATACGGCAGCCGCCTCTTTTGCGAATTCTTCGGAGCAGTTCCTGCTGTCCCATCCTATGACTATTCCGTCTTTCTTTGCTTTCGAGCCCTTTGAAAGTATGTGCGCCGCTACTGCCGTGCTCAGGCGTCTTACGACGTATTTATTCATTCTGTTCGTTCCGGCGCCGAGCACTCCGCGTATGCCGGCCGTTCCGAAGTCGAGTTCCTTATAAAATCTGTCTCTTATCTCGCTGTTATTCCCTGATATTTCCGTCAGTTCTTTTCTCGTTTCTTCATCAAAATATCTGTTTGTAGCCCACTGTGTGTATACCGCACCTATATCCATATGATCTGTTGTCCCCTTCGATTTATTTTCAGCTCATTATACATTATATATGGCAAAATTACAAATTTTACTTGCGGCGAAAATGGACATGTGATATCATTGCCACGCTTGTGTTCGTTTCGGGGTGTAGCGCAGTTGGCAGCGCGCGACATTTGGGATGTTGAGGCCGCAGGTTCGAACCCTGTCACTCCGACCATAAGAGGGCAACAAAAAAGATGCCCAGCGAAAAACCTCGATTTTATCGGGGTTTTTCGCATTCTTAAGGAGAA
>CANQOI010000051.1 GCA_947625435.1 uncultured Clostridia bacterium
CCGCTGCCGTGAGAATCTTATCTTCAAGCGCCGCGACCGCGTCTTTGCCGAGCAGGCTGTAGCCACTGGTCGATATCATAACGGGGTCCGCCACTATATTGCGGGCGCGGTAATATTTAAGCCTCTCCGCTATGACCTCCGCGGCGGCCGCTTTGGATATCATGCCTATTTTAACGGCGGCCGGCCGCATGTCGGCAAATACGCAGTCTATCTGTTTTGCTATAAATTCCGGATCCGTATCCGCTATGCCGTATACGCCCGTCGTGTTCTGGGCGGTAAGGGCAGTTATGACGCTTTCGGCATAGACGCCCAGAACCGTCATAGTCTTTATGTCGGCCTGTATGCCGGCTCCTCCCGAAGGATCGCTGCCCGCTATCGTAAGGGCGGCCTTAAGGCATTTCTTCGGAGCCGCCTTTCCGCAGAACTCGTCGAAGCCGCAAAACTCTTCCAAGTATATATCCGCTTCCGACATGAGAGCCTCCCTGTCGCTTTCGGAGCTCCTGTCATACAAGGCCGCCGTGCGGAAGCCGGCACGGCGCGCGGCTCTGACAGCGTGCAGCGAGTCCTCGAACACCCACGTTTCTTCGGGCTCCGTACCCAATATCTCCGCTGCCTTTATGAATATATCCGGCTGAGTCTTAGACGGCCCGTCGCTCCTGCATGTCAGTATGTCTTTAAAATAGGCGCTCACTCCCAGCCTTGTAAGAGCCGCTTCCACGGTCTTCTTTTCGCTTGCGGTGGCTATTATCATGGGCACGCCTTTTTCCTTCATGGCCTTTATAAAGCTCTCTGCGCCGGGCTTGAAGGAGGCCTCTCTTTCGTAAAATCCCCTGACGGTCTCAGTGATGCCGTCTATTATATCGTCCTGCGACAGATGCGACAGCTCGGGCCCGCCCGTCCTCCTTACGTATTCGGCGCCCTCCGGGAGGCTCATTTTAAATATTTTTGCGCTGAGACCCTCCTCGGGCGTTCCTCCCAAGGATTCCACGAATCTTTCGGCCGCGTTCTCCCACACGGGCATCGTGTCCAGCAGCGTGCCGTCTATGTCAAATATCGCCGCCTTTACGGGCGTGCCGCGTACGGCCTTTTCGGCAAGCGTTCTCAGCTCGCGGGCGGCGTTTTCGGTATCTTCAAGAGACATTTTACCGGAAAATACGGCGCTCACCACGGCTGCGCCGCAGGCTCCGCTTCCGGAAAGCCGGGATATGTTCGTTCTGTTTATGCCGCCTATGGCAACGACGGGTACGGATACGGAGGCGCATATAGCCTTAAGAGTCTCAAGCGGGAGGTTCTTGGCGTCGGCTTTTGTGCCCGTTCCGAAAACGGCCCCCGCGCCTATATAATCCGCTCCGTCCTTTTCGGCCTTAACGGCGTCTTCGACGGTCCTTGCGGAAACGCCGAGTATCTTATCGGGGCCGAGCATTTCACGCACATCGCGCACATCTCCGTCTTCCCTGCCTATGTGCACGCCGTCCGCCCCCGCGGCGAGCGCCAGCTCCGCGCTGTCATTCATTATAAAAGGCACTCCGTAAGCTGCGCAGAGCTCTTTTATGACGGCGGCCTCGGCAAGTATGTCGCTCCTTGTCGCATGTTTGTCTCTCAGCTGAAGCATCGTTGCGCCGCCTTTAAGGGCAGCCTCCGCCCTTGCGGCAAGGTCCGCGCCCGTGCCTCCGGCCCTGTCCGTGACGGCATAAAGTAATAAATTGTCCTTATTGAATTTCATTCCGATTCTCCCTACGTTGGCATTATCCAAATCAGGTTATAGGGTCAAGACATGAGTCTTATCTCAGCCTGCTTCGGCAAGCACCCCTGCTTTCGTATCATACGCACGCCATTGATTTGCACGTGTTGTATGTTATAATAAATCTGTCGTTCATATTTGTCAATGATATTAAAATGATACCAATGTTAAAGGCGGGCAGTATATTTATGGCATCTGTACTCGTAACGGGAGGCTCCGGCGGGATAGGGAGCGAAATCTCATATATTTTCGCAAGGCACGGCTATGACGTGTGCGTTCATTACGCCCATTCCGGTGACAGGGCGTCGTATATTTCACGTAAAATATCGGATACGTTCGGGGTGCGTTCCGTCGCGCTCCGCGCCGATTTCACAGACAGCGGGTCTATAAGTAAAATGTACCGCGAGGCTTCGGAGGCTCTCGGAGCGCCGGAGGTGATAGTGAACAACGCGGGTATTTCACATCAGGAGCTTTTCACCGATATAAGCGATGAGAGCTGGAGCAGGCAGCTCGACGTGAATCTGGGAGGAACATTTCACATGTGCCGCATTGCCGTGCCCGATATGATAGCAAGGAAGCGCGGCTCTATCGTAAATGTGTCGTCTGTATGGGGGATATCGGGCGCCGCCTGCGAGACGGCATATTCGGCCGCAAAGGCGGGCGTCATAGGTCTTACGAAGGCTCTTGCAAGGGAGCTCGGGCCCTCGGGTATACGCGTGAACTGCGTGGTTCCGGGAGTCATAGACACGCCCATGAATTCGGTGCATTCCGAGGAGGCTCTGAACGCGCTCGCCGCGGATACGCCGTTATGCAGGCTCGGCAAACCCCACGAGGTGGCTTCCGCGGTATATTTTCTCGCTTCGGAGGGGGCTTCGTTCATAACCGGGCAGACGCTCTGCGTGGACGGAGGCTTTTTGCAGTCATAGATCAAACTCGTCTTCCGGCATCTCGTCCGGCATCTCGTCCGGCATTTCGTCCGTCGTCTCATCCTCCGGCATTTCGTCTTCCGCAGCGTCGTACCCGTCATATCCGGTATCGTCAAGCCCGGCGCCGCCGTCTTCATACGGCATCTCACTCTGGGCGGGCTTCCATGCCTGTCCGAAATTCACGTCTTTAAAAAGCGACGCAAGCCCCGTTATCTGTTTGAGCCTCAGTATCTCGTCCCTGTCCATGCCGAGATGCTTCGAAATCCAGTCGTCGGATCTTCCCAGCTCGTGAAGCTCTTTGACTATGTTGCTCATGAGATCCACGTCATGGCTGCCCCTTGCCCTGTTGTGGCGTATAGTGCTGGCCATCCTCTGATCGAGGGGCTTGTCTATCACGGAAACGGGGAGCATGCCGTGCTCGCGCTCGTATATATCGGGGTGATCGAGCATTATCCTGTACCTGTGAAATCCGTCCACTATGAGATACATATCTTTTTGTTTTACATAATAGCAGACGATGGGCATTGTGTAACCGTCAACCTTTATGCTGTCGTACAGCAGCTTCATCTCGGGAGGCGCGACGGCGTTGGGGTTGTATGTATTGGGCTTTATCTTCTCTATGGGTACGGCTATCACGTTGTAAACGGGGCTTTTATATTCCATTGTGCATGTCCTCTAAACTTTTATATTTTCTCCGTATCATGTCGATACGCTTCTGCTGCTGTCTCGTTATGCCGAAGCCCATAGTCCTGCATGTGTGGTCGTTCTTCAATATGCAGAAGCACATGCGCTTCCAGCTCGGTATGTCCTTTGTGGATTTAATGTCGTCCGTATCGTCGGGTATGGGGCCTATGAACACGACGCGGGATTTCCTGCCCAGCGTATAATTCGACACGCCGTTCCTCTTTACTCTGTAGCCGCAGTCTTCCAGCTCTTTTATGGATTCCTCCGAAAGCCCGCCGCCGGTCTCGTGCCAGAATTGTATCGATTTGTTGAATTTCTTTATGTAATTGTTCCTGAGCCTTTTGGGGAGCGTATCGAGCAGGAAAACGGTGTACGATTTCCACGTGTGTCCTTCCGGGAGTGAAATGCTGCGGTATGCCAGCGCTTTCGTTTTACCGTACGTGCTGCAGAAGTTCGCGCCCTGCACGCGGGCCACAAGCCTCATCCATATCTCCGGATCTATCACACGGTAAAGATTGAGCGAATCCTTGGAATAATCGTTGAAGGGCGACGCCACGCGCATCTGCGAGGGCTTCAGCCCCGCCTTGTAATACAGGTCGTACAGCTCGTTATACTCGTAGTCAAAGAGAAAATTGGCATGCCACACGTCGTTTGTGCGCCAATCGTAAAGAGGCGACGCGCACCACACGTCTTTATATTGTTTTGATATCCAGCATTCCTTCTTGTACATGTATTTTCTGTTGAGGAAGCCGTTATACCTCTGAAGTGATTCCTCGGCGCGCAGTCCCAGCAGGCACACCGTCTTGCGGTTCCCGTGCGACATCCTGTACCATCTGCAGAACTGTTTCGCAAGGTCCTCCTGGTGCATTTTGTACTTGTATGTTGAAATGGGATTGTTGTCCAGATTTATCACATATTCTTTATCGGGCATTTCACGCACCCATGAGTCCTTCTTCCTGTCGTCCCAGGGATACCAGTACATCTCATAGCTGCTCAGGGCCGTTCTCGTAGCCATGGGAAGGCATACCCAATAAAGCTCGGCCTGTCCTTTAAGCCTTTCGAATGTCTTCTCTATATATTTTGTCGTTACGGAGTACTGTGCTTCAAAGTCCTGGTGAAATACTCCGAATGTGCGGTCCGGGTAGTATTTATTCCTGAAATCGAGCACTAAATTGAGAAGGAGCCCGCTGTCTTTGCCTCCGGAAAATGACACGAATATATTTTCGAACTCGTCAAATATGAATTTAAGACGTTCCTGCAGCGCCTCGTAAACATTCTGCTGCAAATAACATTTTTTCAAATCAAATCCTCCATTACGCTGCTCTTTCGACGTTTTACGGGGATATTATAGAAAAATCCGCATGATTTTACAAGGGCAACCGCGCGTGATATAATTAAGGAAAATTTAAAAGGTGGTGCTTACGTTGGCTAAAAAGGATAAAAATGTCGTGACGGAAAAGGGTACCGTTTTTGATATGACCTGGTATGTCGTAAAAATAATCGTGGCTGCGGCAGCTCTGCTCTGCACTGTCAAATGGTGGTAACTGCCGCCCGGAAGGAGGATATTCATATGGACAAGAAGAACAGACTTTTCATTATATTATGTATATTGTTCATCGTTTCAACGCTCATAGGATTCATAACGCCTTTGAAGATAGCCATTGCCGTAAATGCTCTGCTCATAATAATCGACACGCTGATACAGATCAAGAAGTGGATAGCGTCAAGGAATCCGCAGTCCGAAGAAGAATGATGTCGTATACGTGCTGTTTACAAAAGCTGCCGCCCCGTCATATGAATTGTCGGGGCGGCTGTTTTATTGCCCGTTTTTGCTTATTTTACGCTTATCTTACGCGTGCGCCGCGTCTTTTCTGAAGTGCGAATATCACCGCGGAAGATGCGATCATGAGCAGTATGCCCGCTCCCATTATCATCCACATTCCGACGTCTTTTTGAGCACTTCCGGTGAAAGGAAGCGTAGGTGCTTTGGCGTTTACGAAGAGCAGATAAACCTGTGCAAGTGTGTCATTTACCGTACCGCTCACGCCGCCGTCGTGATCAAGGTCTTTGATCATCTTACTATCTGCATCGTTCGGGTCGGTCGTGACGTGCTCGAGGTTGTAGCCGCTTCTTCCGGTCTCCTTGACATTGTACTGTGTATCAAGCGGTATGCCGGCGATCAAGATACGCTCGCCGTGCTTGAGTTCAAATGTTGCAGTATAGGCAGTGCCGTCTGCGGCACCTGATACAGGCTTCCAGAGATCCGGTCCGGTGACAGGTTCATCTGTTTCCGGGCCTGTTTCATGCTTTGAATACTTCGTGACTGTCAATGAGGAAGTATCCAAAGATTTTCCTCCGGCTGCCGTCAGGGTAACGGTAAATTCGAATGTCTTGTCCACGGTCCAACGGTCGTCGTCATATATGCGCTTTTCTACGGTGAGCGTGCCGGTTGACATCTCGTTGTAAAAGTCCTTGCGGTTCTGCGTTTCACCCGGTCTCACAGCGACATGATTTCTGCCCTCGGGAGCAGGATCGACATAATGCACGATCGTACCTTCTTGAATGAGAGTACCCGGCTTTGTATATCCGCCTTCCGCATTCTTATCTACAACAGGATAATTTTCCTCGGCTTGTTCCGTCACTTTGTATTCCGTACCTGCCGCAAGTCCGTAGAAAACGACAGCTTCATTTGCCTTTAGAGTGAACTCGTATGTGTATGTACCGTCTTCCTGTTTTGTTAATTTGATCGGCTGAAGACGCTCTTTGTCCGCCGCCGCACCGATATGATCCTGATATTTATCAAGATTCGGCGCAGCTGCCGGCATTTTGTATGAACCGCCCGCATCATCTGTCAGCGTCAGGTTACTCGTCATTGTGTCCTTGTTGCCTTTCCACATATAAATGATATTATCTGCGGACGCGGATTCTATCGCCTCGGCGGCAGTATCGGTAAGCGTGAGAGTGAACGTGAAATCCTTATTCGGTGCAGGTTCAACTTCTTCGCCGCTCGTATCGACAACATCTTTTGTGACTACGAGCATTTCGGGGCTGACCGTATTGGTGTAGTTTATCTGCTCCTCGAACCAACCTGTGTTGCCGTATACGGAATATACGCCGTTATAATCGTAATATTCCTTATCCGTGCTCGGCTGTGTCTGAAGGAGCTGTGACGGAACCTGTGTTGTATTTGAGGAATTTTCACCGTTCACGCCGAAGTGAACGGTCGGGCTCACGCCGTAACGCGACATGTTGCGCAGGAAAGCAGAAGCCTCGCCCTCGTAGTGCGGGTCGATCAGCTGTCCCTTATAGTACATATAGTGGAGGTAAGCATCGCCTATATCCAAGTCACAGAAACCGGCTCTGAGGTCTTCCGCGGAAGCTGCCGTGTGACAGCTCGGGTTATCTGAGACATTATGCTCTTCTTCCACTTTGTCATACGTGTTCGGCGAGCCCTCGCGCCAAATCTGCATGCTCGTTTCCTTTTCCGGAATACCACCGTTTTGCTGATGGTGATTGCCGGACTTGCCGTCTGCCATGGTCGCATAGTATTCCCACATTATAGCGTTGGTGTGGGCAAACTGCTCAAGGTTTCGGGCGGCGCCTGCATTCGAAGACCAAGTCAGGCCGTTTTCAGTCTTTCTTTCTGCGGCTGTGCCGTAGTTGCCTCCGTAGGTCGCGCCGGTCTTTGTATAGATCGGTATTTCCTGTACGCCCGGAACGTATGTACTTTCCGAACCTATCTGCTGTATATGATTTACCTGTTTGAGCGTGTAGCCGTTTTTCAACTGCTCATTCGTCAGCTTTTCGGTAAAACGGTATGTGACTCTGTTGTCAAGACCGCTGAGCAGCAGTCCCTCGCCGTGCTTCAGTGTGAATTCGGCGGTATTTTCAGCGATATCGGCCAGCGTTTTACCGTTGAACAGATCCGGGCGGTCGGCTGACGGAATGATCTGATCGTAGACATCGTTTTCCGTCATTGTTCCTTTAGGATTCAGGCTTCCGTCATTCGGATTCGAATTCACTCCGAATTCAAGTTCCACGGTCATATATGCAGAACGGGACAAAAGCGGGGACAAGAATGCCGTGCTGCTGGTTCCGCTTTCGGGCCTACGTATAACGAGATTGTAATATGTCAGTTCTTTATGGCCATTTGGATCAGTATGCTCTGTCATATGCTCCGAATGCGTCCACATGCCCGGTGTCGCAGTTTCAGCCTGTATTTCGTACGTTGTGCCGCTGTCGCTTAAAATTTCATCGACCGTTTCAGCGGCCTGTACTTCCGCGATCGGTATCAGCTCTGCGTCCTGCGCCCAATATGTTTTACAACCGGCCGGGCGGGTATCGGTCTCCAGACGGTAGCTGTCGCGGTTGTCCGCGCCGGGTGCTGTGCCTGTCACCATGCTCTCGTGAGCCTTATCTACAAATGTAGTCATGCCGTTTGGCTTGAACATATCGTCATAGGCTTTTTTATCTGTCTTATACGGCCCGGCATAGCCGTCCGCCGTGCCGTCGTATTCCTTATTCTGGTACAACCTGCGGACATGCTGCGTCGTCTCAGAGCCGTTGTTGATCGGCGGGAGATAAAGATAGTAAAGTGTCGCGGCCTTATCTTTCGGAACGATCTTTGATGTATCCGCCGTTGTGCCGTCCTCATTCATAGGCAGAGTGCCGTCTTCGTTTGCATAGTAATATATTGTATCCCCGTCTTCGTCCGTTTCATCGTTCGTGACTACCATTTTGGCCGTCGGCACCGAACCCATCAGACCGGCATCGATAATGTCAAATACAAACACCGCACGCCGCGAGTTATTGTCGAGAGCCAGATCGCTGTTGTCGGTCAGAATGTCGATGTAGGCAAGCTGGCGCTCCCACACCTTTCCGAATTCATTGTACTGCGTGAAAATTGCGTTCCGTTTTCCGGATACGCCCTGCACATAGATCTGGTAATTGAATTCTTCGTTTTTCGCTTCGTCGGTCAGCGCAAATCCGTCCGGAGGTTCGAGGATTTTGGTGACGAGGAGCATCTCGTTGGATATTTCAAGATACCCGTTGTTGCCGAGGTAGTTATTGATGATAACGTTGTCATCTGTGCCCGAATTTTCGGAGATCGTAGGCAGATAGTAGCTGTTCGACGTCTTTGTTATGTTTTGATCATACAGTCCGGTCTCGGCATTGTACGTACTGCCCTTTACCTGTATGTTATTGGACATATCGCCGGTACGGATTCCGCCGGGGCGCGTCGCGACAGCAAATCTGAAATAATCATTGAATTCGGTCGCGGTCAGTCCCTTGCCATCCGTGTCCGCGGCAGTAAGCGCAGCTTTGATTGTTTCGTTTTCACGAATCGACATCCAATATTTCACCAGATAATCGAGGACGTTGATATTTTCGTCAGGCGATGTTTCCGGATCGTAATCCGGGTTGGGTATCATGTCTTCCTCTTTAATTCCGTACTTCGTTTTCAAGTAGGCTCTCAAGTTCGCATCATTGTATGTCAGCTTCTCGAATGTCGGTTCGCCGCGGCTCGGGTCACCGATATCACCATTGGAGAGATATGTGAATTCATCGGTGACATGGCCGTTCATATCCGTCCAACACAGCATATCTCCGTTTTTTATTTTCCCGGATACAAAGCCTGAACCGAACTCGCTGCCCTTACGTGCCAGGACACGCTGTACCTTGCGCGCGCCGGTGGTACCTGCGACGTCGCCTCCCTGAAGGTTCTTTCCTATTCCTTCGGTA
Organism: uncultured Clostridia bacterium; assembly: GCA_947625435.1. GTDB lineage: Bacteria > Bacillota > Clostridia > UBA1212 > UBA1255 > Egerieisoma. Next base: position 9,094 of record CANQOI010000051.1, read on the forward strand.
GGCAGGTAGTATTCCAGTAAAATGAAGTAGTAGTCGTCCGACGAGAATGAGACTGAATCGTCGGTATAACTGCCGTCTGCATTCGAAGTCACATGATTCAGAAAATCCTCCTCGAAGAACACAATAGCGTTGTCTACATACAAATAAGCCGTGCCGTGATCGTCGGTGATGTATTTTTTGCCGGCGGCATCAGTGGACATACTATCATATGCCGTACTGAACGTCTCTGTGTTCTTGTATACTCCTATGAACTCGCCGCCGCTCCAGGAGCCGCCGCCGAGAACACCGGATATGCTGTCTTCCCACTGCGTACCTCCGTTGCCGGCACCGTTTTTACCGTTCGTCCATTTGCCATCCGCGGTACGCCAATGCTCACCCGCGGGAAGGTCAACTGCCGTCACAGTCACAGAACCTGCCTCATTCGTTACCCTGTACGCATGTGCATACAGCGGCAGGGGCTTCTGGAAAATATAATAACGGTTGTCTCTGCCGGGTGAGAATGTCACGGTCGGGTCGCCGCGCGTGCGGGCGTCGGTCGTCATATCCGCGACATAGTCTCCGTAAGTCGTATCAGAATAATAATTCGAGATGAACCAAACGTAGCTCTGTACCTCGCCGGTCTCTGCATTCACAACGCCGTGCGCTTGTATATATTCCGGTGAAATCTTTGAGAAATCCACACCGGTCTGATTCCCGGCGGAATCCCGCAGTATCAGATCATCCTCGAGCCCCACTGCGTAAAACAGGCGCAGCGGAGTAGCCTGATAGCAGTAATTATTATAATTGGGGTCACCCTCATGATCTGCCGGCAGGTTTGTCTGATAAGACAGCACCTCATCGTTGCCGAGAGTGATCGTTGCGAGCTGTGTAGGCACCGCCGCTGTGGGAACGTTCACGTACAGCGAACGGTCGTAGCCGCCGTTCGGCGTTATGGCGCCGGCACTATCCACATAGTCGCCGGTGTCCTCTATCCAAACACGTATATCCGACAGGCGGTACACACCGGGTTCTTTGGCGTATATATCGTTGTCTATCGGGTAGCTCTTATGTTCATCAAAGTATTTCTGCCACGCATCCAGAATCGTCTTGGGGACAGTCGTACCGTAAATCGGGTTTATGTGAAGCGCGTTTCTGTCCTCCTGAGTACCCGCGAAACGGTAACAGGTATAAACTGTGTTCTTTTCCTGTTCTGAAAGGCCTCCCGGCAGACCGCTTGTAGGCGCGCCGGCGATCGGTACGAAGGACAGGAGCGTTGAAAAGTTAAAACGCATTACCCAGCCGTCCTTGCGCGCTTCTTCGGCATTTTTATATTCCTTTCCGGTTTTAGGATCCTTTTTAGGCCACGTGCCGGCTGCATCGATATTCAGATATTCGCTGTCTGTCAACGGTTTGTCAGCAGCTTCCTCCGGTGTGCCCTTGTACCAGCCCTGCGGGAACGATGTTTCGTCCGGTTTTATTGTTACACTGGGATCAGGGTTGTTTGGGTCATCCTCACCCTCGTGTATTTTCATCCATTCGTTATTCCACTGATAATCGTACACTCCTGCGCGGATGAGACCGTGCATTTCACCGAACACAAGAAGCGCCATGTCATAGGTCTGCTCTTTTCCCTGATTAGTGGCGTGGCCGTCAATGTGGTACGGCGTGGCAAAGATCGAGTTGTTCTTTATCTCCATATATTCGCCGAGCGGATCCTGATATGTGACGGAATCGCCCACACCTGCGTCATTGTCGCCGGAAATGGGGTTAAATACGGGAACATCGAAACGGTCGATCAGGCTCCTGAACGTCTCACCCAAATCCGACGCGGTAATGTCAGCGAAAGTATCGTTGTAAAGGATATTTTGAGCGACCTGTTCGTTAGTAACACCGGCCTCGTCTCCATTGGGAAGTTTTTTGAATTCGACAGTTCGATCCATATCAGAATCTCTGAATTTTATTGAAGTGCCGCCGGAACTGCTTACCCAAGCTCGGAATGCACGATATGCCGCCGAAACATCATCTTTTTGTAACCATGTGGCCGGGTCAATCACTTGCTCACCTACGGTTACAGATACAGGATTTTCCATAAAGAAATCCTTCGGGTCAAGTCCGGCATACACACGGGGAACCTGCCATATGGCATAAGGCGTATCTACACTGACCGTGTGTATTTCAAATTGAGATTTCTCCCCGTCTTCCAACAGATTCACTTCTTGAAGAAACTGCGTGTATTTATTTTGAATTTTTGATTTCATATAGGAAGCTGTCATCAAAATATCCAATATTACAGCCTCACCGCCGCCGTATGTGCTATTCTTATTGTTTTCAGCACGGTACTTTTTTTGATTTCCGTTATAATCTGTCACTTGCTCAATAATCGGAACGCTGTACCATTCTTTACCCGTTGCTGCATTTGTATCGTTCGATTTTAAGGCATAATTAGAAGCTCCGTCGGACATCACAAACGCTACTGGGATACGCGGGACGGTTCTGTCTTTGCCCGTCAGGTTGGAGTGGTATGTATAAGTAACATCACCGGCGCTGTTGAGCTTACTATATAATTCATTAAAACCGAGGTATATTCCCGCCTGTAAGTTTGTATGGAACCCAATAAGCTTTTCACTGCTATCATATCCGTTATTACTGTAATTGTTTCTGATTTTGTTATTAATTTCACTACTGCCTGTTTCATTTCCTTTATTGTCGTGTTCGATCAACATTGCATGACCTGTTACTGTATAAGCTGCCGAGCTAGTTGTATTTTTCCCGTAATCTGCCTGATCGGTAGCGTAATAATCAGAAAACTCACCGACAGAAAGATAATCCTCATTATCAATCTTATTATAATGTCCAAGCGGCAGGATAGTCGAAGCCGTCGCGCCATAGCCCACGACGGTAACGCGGTTCGTTTCATTCATTTTCATCAATTGATCAATAGCATCATTGATCGATTCCAGTACAGAATAAATACGGGAATGGCTGATGCGTTCATTCATATCTGTGTGACCTTTGTAAATGCTGAAAGACGTGTCTGACGACGATATACCCGAAATCATTCCGGAAGTGCTGTCGAAAGTGATTCCGTTCGGCATTAACACATCGCCAACATTGACTTTTGAACAATCCGATATATTTGAAGCTCCATTATGTACCGCTACAAGTATGCCGTTTGACGGCACGCTAATGTTTATTTTTTCTGATGAAGATGTACCCGCTCTATATACGTTATCGACAACATACCCTTGGCGAGTAGATACATAGGTGGCCGAATACACATCCCACCATTTATTTTCCCAAGTTCCTTTGGTCCATATAAGAGAACCATTTGTAACATCACCGCTATTTAGCGTCTTGATGCCAATTTCTCCTTCGTACTCCTCATCAAGATGTATATCCGTTCCCATAGACCCGGACATATCGAGAAGTATGATAAGGTCAAGCGGTGAAACAACAGCCTCATGCTCCACCTGCGAAGAAGCAAGCGTGCTGAAAACGTGACCGAAGTCGGCGTCAAAGCCCACATTACCTGAATATCCGTCAGTCGCCATATCAAGACCGATCCTGTTCTCTCCGCCTGCGACATATGCAAATACGCTCTTATCCGTCCAGACGCGACCTGCATAGCGGCTGCCCCAATCTTTCGAAAGCAGCTTGCCGATATATGAATCCATCGTATTCGGATCGGCGACACGTGTACCTTCAACAATGTGTCCCGTGGCTCCGGCGGCCTGTGCGTCCATCGATATCATGCTGCGGAAGCCGAGCATCATTGGTATCACCATGCACAGACACAGCAAAAGCGAAAGGAATCTGCGGCCGTAATGTTCGCAAACCCTATGCCTGCGCCTTGTATTCCTGTTTTTATCAGCACTGTGTAACGTTCTCATTTTGTCATTACCTCC
>CANQOI010000052.1 GCA_947625435.1 uncultured Clostridia bacterium
ACATCTATATTCTTAAGATTATTTTCTTTTGCGCCGTATACGGCTATATATTCCTGTTTCATCGTTTTTCCGTTCTTCCCGCATTTATGAGATACCGGCATTCGCATATGCCCGTATGCATTTCGTCAATTTGCTATTATACCACAAGTATCCGCTTATTGTATCATTTTCAGTTTTTTTATTGTATCACGTATCCTTGCGGCGTCTTCGTATCTGAGCTCTCCCGCCGCTTCCGCCATGCGGTATGTAAGTCTTTCTATGAGCACATCGATAGGCAAGTTCTGTTCCTCTTCAGTGAGCTCCGCGGCAAGATCGATCTTAGTGTCCGGCGCTTTTGATACTCTCCTCGTGCCGCTTCTGTCTATATGTCCGCGAGCTATATCACCTATGACATCGGATCTTACGGAATCTTTTATGCGTGTGGAATCTATCACTTCGCGTACGCTTTTTACTATGGATCTAGGCGTTATATCATGCTCTTTGTTATATCTGCTCTGCATGCCTCTTCTTCTGTTCGTTTCGTCTATCGCGTACTGCATGGACTCCGTTATCTCATCCGCGTACATTATGACGCGGCCGTCTGCGTTTCTTGCAGCTCTTCCTATCGTCTGTACGAGAGATGTTTCACTTCGTAAAAATCCGGCCTTGTCCGCGTCAAGTATGGCCACAAGAGAGACCTCCGGTATATCCAGTCCCTCCCGCAAGAGATTTATGCCTACGAGCACATCGAATTCGCCCGTTCTCAGATCCTTTATTATTTCCATCCTCTCTATGGACTTTATATCCGAATGCAGATATCTGACCCGTATCCCTATATTTGACATATATTCCGTAAGGCTCTCCGCCATTTTTTTAGTGAGCGTTGTAACGAGCACTCTCTGATCTTTGGCTGTCACATTCCTTATCTCTCCTATCAGGTCGTCTATCTGTCCCTCTACCGGCCTTACTGTTATTTCCGGATCGATGAGACCGGTAGGCCTTATGACCTGCTCTGCAATATTGCCCGCGCGGCCGCGCTCGTATCCGGCAGGCGTTGCGCTTACATATATGACCTGGTTTATCCTGTTTTCAAATTCGTCAAATTTGAGCGGGCGGTTGTCAAGAGCCGACGGGAGCCTGAATCCGTATTCCACGAGAGATTCCTTTCTCGCCCTGTCGCCGTTGTACATTGCTCTTACCTGCGGTATCGTGGCATGCGATTCATCTATGAACATGAGAAAATCCTTTGGAAAATAATCCATGAGCGTGTACGGCGCGCTTCCGGGAGCGCGTCCGGCTATATGTCTGGAATAATTTTCTATGCCGCTGCAGAATTTTGTCTCCCTCAGAAGCTCCATATCGTATCTCGTGCGCTGTTCAAGCCTGTACGCTTCAAGAATTTTACCGTTATCCCTGAAATATTTTACGCGCTCCTCCATCTCGGCAAGTATGGTATCTATCGCTCTTTCCATTTTTTCATCCGTCGTTGCGTAATGCGATGCCGGGAAGATCGCCGCATGTGACAGTTCGGCTCTCGCTTTATAATTTACGGCGTCGCATTCCACGATGCGATCTATCTCATCCCCGAAAAATTCCACTTTGATTATCGCATCGTTCCGGTCCGACGGTCTTATGCTGAGTGTGTCTCCGTTTATCCTGAAGGAGCTTCTCGACGAAAAATCCGCATTATCGTTTATATAATTCATAGAGGCAAGCCTGGATGCGGCTTCGCGTATTTCCATATGCATTCCCGGACGGAGCGACAGCATAAGATCCGTATAATCTTCGGGATCGCCCAGTCCGTATATGCACGAGACACTTGACACAATTATAACGTCGCGTCTTTCAAGAAGAGCCGCCGTGGCAGAGTGTCTGAGCCTGTCTATTTCATCGTTTATGCTCGAATCCTTTTCAATATATGTGTCAGATGCCGCTATATATGCCTCGGGCTGGTAATAGTCATAGTAGGAGATAAAGAATTCAACCGCATTTTCCGGGAAAAACTCTCTGAATTCACTGCACAGCTGAGCAGCGAGCGTTTTATTGTGAGCGAGCACGAGAGTCGGTCTGTTGACTTTCTCTATTATGTTCGCCATTGTAAAAGTCTTGCCCGAGCCCGTCACTCCGAGAAGTATCTGTTCTTTAAGTCCGTCTTCTATCCCTTCAACAAGACTGTTTATTGCCTGCGGCTGATCGCCGGTAGGCTTGTACGGAGACACAAGTTTGAAATGCTCCATCGGCATAAGACCTCCTGAAATGATTTTCACATAAAAACAGTGACGAAGTTACTTTTAGGTAGCTTCGCCACAAGGCATTGCCTGTCTGTATTCATTACTGCACGTCTTTAGCACGTACACTGACAGACTTAATGTTTTTTCTTCTTAACGACGAGGATTATCACGACAACTATCGCCGCAACGACTAAAACGGCAGCGACTATTATACCGATAAGGGCAGCACCGCCTATCAATGATGTCGAAGATGATTCTATGGCATCGTTTGCAGTCACTCCCGCAGGCGTGTCTCCGTCATCAGCCGCACCGGCTGAAGGCGATACGGCAGGCTTTTCTGTAGGCGCTTCCGTGGGTGCCTCCGTGGGAGCTTCCGTGGGAGCCTCTGTAGGTGCTTCCGTGGGTGCCTCTGTGGGTGCTTCGGTGGGCTCGGACGCCGCCTTCGGATCCCAGGCCTCGGCAGATTCCTTTGAATCGAAGATAGCAATATATTCTATTTCCATTTCCGTTCCCGTGGGCACCTGTCCGCCCGGGTAATCCTTAAACAGGAAATCGAGTCGTATGCCTGTAACTATACCTGTCCAGAGTGTTTCTTCATCCGTGATCGAAGGGGTATAAGCTTTGCTTATGGGAAGCGAATCCTCATTTGCCTTCTTAAGGTCTACGACATATGTCTTGAACTCCGTATCGTTTACGGATATGTCGAAGAGTGTGTTCGTCGCGGCATCAAGCGTATGTTCCGTCGTTGAAAAATGCAGCTGAAATCTGTTTATATCGGAATGGTTGCGAAGACTTATCTTAAGCCAGTAATAGTCGTCCGCGTCAAGATCGTCTACTCTGAATGTGACATTCGGGTCACCGGTGCCCGTGCCTTCTTCGGGGCCGTTCTCCGATACCATATGAAGATATCCGTCATCCGTATCCAGCTGAACGTTCATACTGCCTACGTAATAATCGGGATCGCTGATGTAATCTTCGTATTCATCGGTAAAATCCCAAAGGAGCTCCGGCTCCGCCTGTGCAGCGCGTACGGTCAGTCCGGGCACGAAGATGCAGCATGACACTAGCACAAATACCAATATAACAGCATTCAGTCTGTGAATGAATCTTTTTGCAATAAACATCTCAATATTCCTCCGAATGATATTTTTAAAGCCGCGATAAGTATATAACATTTGTACAAATTTGTCTACATACATTTCACACTTGACAAACGCATAACATCAATTATAATACAAAAGGATTAAGTAACAAAGGCAGTGATTGTTTGGATCGTAAAGATATAGGACAACCTGATATAGATTTCAGCACAAAGACAGAAAGCCCGGCACAAAAAAAAGACGAGCTTTCTTTTATTGATTTTTCCGAGGCGCAGCAAAAGAAAGACAACAGCAGATCTTCCAGGATACTCGCCGAGCTTGAGAATATGAAGATCTCCGATTTTGCCAATGCGGGCACAAAAGCCGAAGAGCCCGAAAAGCCTTCGGAGCATGAAGAGCCTGAAATATCGGAAGCCGCGGAAGTATCGTATGCGACCGAAGAGGCATATGAGCCTGATGGAGCGGAAGCCTCGGCTGCGTCTGATGCGGCAGAAGCCTCTGATACGACCGAAGAGGCGTATGAAGCTGAGATATCAGATGCGCCGGATGCGCCCGAAGCACCGGAGCAGGAAATTTTGGAGCCGGAAGCTCCCGAGCCTGAAGCTCCGGCTTATGACGTACCGAAAGAGGAAGCTTCATGCGCCGAAGAAAACGTCGCGTATGATCGTATTTCTGAGGAAGCCGCGGAGATAACGGATATAGTGCCGACTCTCTCAGAGCGGGTTGAAGACACACACGAGGAAAGTTTTGCCGACGATGATGTGGAATTAAATATAGTCAATTGGAGTTCGGATCCGCGTTCCGTTTCAAAGCAGAAGACAAGCGCATATACAAAAGAGCGCGCCGAATCATTTTCACGTGAAAGTACCGTATCGTCCGTACACGGTGAAGGCACTGATGAGAAGCAGGTCGATAACGCAATGTACGACGGCGTCGATCTGAGCTTCTGCGATTTCAGACATATCACGCCGCGCAGGGTCTCCGTCCCCCACTCACCGCACGGAAGCTCCGATCATACGAGGGATCAGAAGCCTCTTTCAAAAAAAAAAATAATCAAAGCGTGTAAAGAAGCCGCTATAACTTTAGGTATCTTTCTGTTGGTATTCGTACTGATGGTGACGTTCAATATTTATGTTCACCGCAAAAATCAGGTCTTCGGAACCTCTATGGAGCCTACTCTCCATGAAGGCGATACAGTTTATACTACTATGCTTCCCTATATATTCGGAGAACCGTGTATAGGAGATATAGTGATCGTTGACAGAAGTCTCGACGACAGTTCGGGCTATTTTCACATGTTCTCACAGGTCATCAAAAGGAACACGATAGCCACATGGATAATAGGAGAAGAAAATATTACACTCGACACATGCTGGATAAAGCGCGTTGTGGGCACTCCAGGAGATACGCTCAGATTCAATGACGGTAAATTTTACAGAAACGGCGAGGTCGTTGTCGAGGACTATATAAAGGACAAGAAGATCATGTCGTATCCGAATGATACGACTTTCGTTGTTCCGGACGGTTATGTTTACGTCATGGGAGACAACAGGAACGCAAGTAAAGACAGCCGCGACCCGAGCGTCGGCCCTATTCCGGTATATCAGATAATAGGCAAGATGTGGAAGACTTCCTGATACGCGCATCTCTGCACATGTAATAATAATCCATAAAGCTTCATATAAATTCACCGAACCTATACGTGCGGGTGAAGGGAGCTTTAAAATGGATTCTGAGATCATACATATAATTTCAAGTGAATACGGTATAGACGCGGCATGTGTTACACAGACGCGGGAAGGCATTATATTTTCATCGAGACATAATACGAACAAAAAATACATTTTACGACCGTGTCAGGACTCCCCCGAAAGAAAGATCTTTACGTACGCCGTGCATGCGCACCTTAACAGGAACGGTTTCACCGGCACCGACAGTATCTTAAGGACGCAGTCAGGCAGGCTCTGTATCGAATTCGCCGGTAAAATATACATATGCTCGCGCATTGTGAGCGGCAGGCAGTGTTCCATAGAAAATGACAACGATCTGAAGGATGCGTCTGCGCTGCTGGCGGCAATGCACAATTCATCATACGGTTTCACCGCAGAAAGAGCGGCATGTCTTGCTTCCGAGGTGCTGCCGCCGGGCTCTGACGCACACAGATATGTAAGGAACGACCTCGGCAGAATGCCTGACCTTTATGCGCACAGATACAGTGAGCTGAAACGGTTCAGTCGCATAGCTTCAAGGAACAGAGGACGTTTTGATTATGAATATATGGCCATAGCAGAAAAATACTGCTCGGTCGCGAACGATATGTGCTGCGCTCTTTCGGAATCCGAATATGATGCGATATCGTCAAGATATGCCGCTGAAGGCATTGTCTGTCACAGGGACTATACATCTCACAATATATTCTTGATTTCAGAAGGCGCCGGATCAGTGACATGCTTTGAGTGCTCTGCAATAGACATGCCGCTTCTTGATATGACCGATCTTATCAAGCGCAGAATGCGCAAATGCGGGTGGTGTTCATCTGACGCCGACTGTATAATAAACAGTTATTCACGCATAAGGACGCTGTCAAAGGGTGAAACCGATATAATAAAGATAGTGCTGACTTTTCCTCAGAAGCTGTGGCGGATCGTGAATAAATATTATAACAGCAGACGCTCATGGTGTGAAAAGAGCTGCCTTATGAAGCTGGCGGAGATCAAAAAGGAAAGCGCGCAGATAGCGTCTTTTATAAAGACCTTCTGATACCGCGCCTGTACAGTCCGGCTTCATAGGCGACCAATGTGGAAGCAAAGCCCACATTCAGCGACTCACATGAGCCATACATCGGTATTATCACAGGCTCCGCTGCAGGCAGATGTCTCCAATAATCGGAAATGCCGCTGTGTTCGTTTCCTGCTATGATCGCGATACGTCCGGAATAATCGACGTCATAATATGCTTTATCGGCCGTAAGATCCGTTATAACGGCCTTAAACCCATTTGAGACGAGCCACTCCCCCGTCTCTTCCATGTCAGCGTCGGAAACAGGCATTGCGAATGCAGCCCCCAGGCTTGACCGTATCATTCTGCTGTGATACGGTCTTACACGCCTGTTCGTAAGTATCACCCCGGAGCCTCCGGCACAGTCCAGTGAACGTATTATAGCGCCGATATTTCCCGGCTGTTCCTGTCCGTCGAGCACCATTATGAAAGCATCATCGGAATGCGGCATTGAATCAAGCGGTACCAACGGTTTTGTCGCTATGATAAAACATATGTCTGCTCCGTCCCTGTCGCTGATCTTAGCACATGCTTTGGCCGATATCATGTATGAAGCTTCCGCATATTCTGTCATTTTCAGTATTACGGACATATCTTTATCTGTCATCCTGCTTTCATGCGCATCTGACTGCAGAGCATCGGAGCATACAAAAAAATGTGTTACGCGTATGTTTCTCTGCATAAGTCTTTCTGCCGCCCACAGTCCCTCGCATATAAAGTGATCGTCAGGGAGCGAATTCCTGTTAGAAATAAGGTCTTTCGCAAAACGCACCTCATATGAAGATATGCCGCATACATTGCACGCTGACAGTATCCTGTTCTTTATTTCGGCTGAGTCATTACGGAACATCACAAAACTTCCTTTCGATGCTGCGGCATACGTACCGTGCGTGTGAACCAGTGCATCGCAATGCCGGCAGCTATTGTAAGGTTGAGAGAGTCAACTGTCGGGAGATGATCTATCCTTAAAGGCGTCCCGACCGACAGGAAGCGTTCGTCAAGCCCGCTCGATTCGTTACCGAATATGAGAGATGTCGGAGTGTCGGCATGCGCGAGTGCAGGCGTATGGTCATCCATATTCTGTCCGTTCAGCATAAAAGGCATATATTCCCTCGCACCCGCTGCATATGAATACTCTTTAGGGTCGAAATGATCCGCCGCAGGTTCTATGATGGCAATATCAAAAAATCCGAACGCGGCCGCCGTGCGCAGTATCGTACCTACATTTCCCATGTCAGACGGATTCACCAGCACGATATGATCATGACTCATTACGATCTCGCGCCGCATTTTAATGAAAACACCCACGGCCATAACACTGCCCTTAGGAGAAAGTCTTGCGATTGTGCCGTCGTCAACTGTAAAAGGAACACACAAAGCGCGGCACTTCCTTTCAAGAAGAGCCGCGCCTTCGCTGTCTGTGCTTTTGGAAGATACGATCACCTTAACTACTGCGTCCGGAGCATTGTCAATGAGCTCAAGAGTAGGGAAAACACCCTCAGTGTATGAATATGTATGATCCTTCTTATACGGCTTTATGCGCGCAAGCCGCAAATATTCAATATCGGAAGCTTCCATATGCGCACTCGTATTAATATTTGTAAATTGTCTTTCTTCTTTCGAATTCTTCCTGCTCTATCATCTTCTCGGCCTGATCAGATATATTCTGAGCCCATTCTGCCATATCGGAAAGGATCGCCTGTGTTTCGGAATCCTCATCGCACCAGATCGGTTCAACGCAGTGCTTAGTGCCTAAAACGGTAGAATCCTTGAGCCAATCGTTCTCAAGCTTGGAAAGAGCCTTTGTATCCTCTTTTGCTCCTGTCGAGAAGAGAGCCACCTTTCGGTCATAAACCTTTATTACATTGAAAAGAGTATTAAAAACGGGATTATACGAATCATACCAGACAGGTGTTCCGATGAATATAAGATCATAATCACGCGGGTCCCATTTAAACGGGAATATATCCGGTTTTTTCTTCATCAGCACTTCAAGTCTGAGCTTTAAGTTGTTAATGAAACCGAAACCCTTTACTTTCTTAACGCGTACGAGTCTGGCGGTATCTGCGCCGATCTTATCCGCTATCGCATGTGCAACGGCATCCGTATTTCCGTCAATAGAACAATATAATACCAATTTCTTCATCAGAAAAGAAACTCCTTTCAAATTTACGGATCGCAAAACATAATCTCGCAGATAGATTACAATTTTTCAATCTGTTTGTCAATATAATTCTTTATATGCTCTTGATGATGCTCTCCATATCGTACAGCCCCGCCGGCTTGTCCTTTATAAAAAGCGCGGCCTTTACGGCTCCGTCCGCGAACAGGCTTCTTGACATGGCCCGATGCGTTATCTCAATCACATCATTCTGCCCGGCGAATATTATTTCGTGATCGCCTACTATATTGCCGCCTCTTACAGATGAAATGCCTATTTCGTGCTTATCTCTTTCAGCTCTCTTTGCATGCCTGTCGTATTCATATATGTATGCGCCGTTTTCGGCTTCATTTATGGCGTCTGCTATCGCAAGAGCAGTACCGCTCGGGGCGTCAAGCTTTCTGTTATGATGTCTTTCGACTATCTCTATGTCATAATCCTCCCCGAGAAAAGCGGCGGCCTTTCTCGCAAGATCTTTTATGAGACACACCCCGACAGACATATTCGCAGATCTGAAAACGGGTATTTCGGAAGCGGCGGCCTCTATAAGGCGCTCGTCCTCCTTTGAAATGCCGGTCGTGGCTATAACGACCGGTATGCGGCGTGAAATGCAGAATTCAACAAGAGAAGCTGTCGCCGACGCATTTGAAAAATCTATCATGACATCGGCATGCGCATCCTCCGGCACCGATTCACGGAAGCTGTAAACATACGCCTCGCCTTTAGTGTCCGCTATAACATCGATACCGTATGAAACACGGGCCCGTCCTTCATATGAAGCGGCAACAGCCGCGGCCACTGCCTGCCCCATTTTACCGTTATAACCGTTTATAGCTATATCTGTCATCTGATACCACCGATCTTTTTGAAATTCTCGATTGCCGTATGCAGCCGCTGCTTTCCCGCATCGCTCATTCCCACGAGCGGCATCCTGCATTTTCCGGCGTGAAATCCGAGCATATTGGCAGCTTCTTTTACAGGTATGGGATTTACCTCACAGAAAAGCGCCTTTACAAGCTCATACACATCAACCTGCATCTTCCAGGCCTTCGCGATATCGCCGTTAAGATACGTATGCACCATTTCACTCATATATCCGGGCGCTATATTTGAAACTACGGATATGACGCCCAGACCTCCTGCGCTCATGAGGAAATGCACATATCCGTCCTCGCCGGAATAGAGATTGAGCTCATCTCCGCACAGCCTGACCGTTTCGGGTATCTGCATGAGGTTGCACTCCTTTACGGCGTTTATATTGGGTATCTCACAGAGTCTGGCATATGTGGCCGGTTCTATATTGAGATTCGTCCTTCCGGGTACATTATAGAGTATGACCGGCACGGAGACGCTCTCCGCTATTATCTTATAGTGCTCATAAAGGCCCGCCTGAGTCGTCTTGTTGTAATATGGGGTCACGGAAAGTATCGCGTCCGCGCCGAGAGCCTGAGCTCTTTCGCTGAGCTTGACGGCATGTCTTGTATCATTGCTCCCCGCGCCCGCTATAACGGGCACACGGCCCGCCGTTTTATTCACGGTATATTCTATGACCGACAGATGCTCGTCATCCGGCATCGTAGATGCCTCACCGGTGCTTCCGCATACAACGATGGCATCCGTACCGTTTTTTATCTGATGATCTATGAGCTCGCCGAGGGCATCAAAATCCACATATTCCGCATGCTCACCCTTAAAAGGAGTTATTATGGCAACTGCCGCGCCTTCAAAAATCTTCTTTTTCATTAAAAGGAGCCTCCCTGTTTATTTATATTACAAATTTCAGATATATCCTTCGCTGCATAAAAGCTCCGCCATGAGTACCGCGCCGCCGGCAGCGCCTCTTAATGTATTGTGTGAAAGGCATACGAATTTAATGTCATACTGAGTATCGGGGCGCAGTCTTCCTACAGACACTCCCATGCCTCCCTCTATATCGCGGTCCAGCCTTGTCTGAGGCCTGTTCTCATCTGTAAAATATGTGAGAAAATGCTCGGGCGCGCTCGGAAGCCTGAGCTCCTGCGCTCTTCCCCTGTAACCCCGCCATATTTCGATTATCTCTTCGATCTCCGGATTCCTTTCAAAGCTCGCGAACACTGCTCCCATATGTCCGTCAGAGACGGGCACGCGTATGCACTGAGCCGTAAATGAAGGCGATGCGGCAGGTACGATCGTTCCGGACGTAATGTCAACCTTTCCGAAAAGCTTAAGGGGCTCTTTTTCTGATTTTTCTTCCTCGCCGCCTATGTAGGGTATGACGTTGTCCAGCATTTCAGGCCATGTGGCAAACGTTTTACCCGCTCCCGATATAGCCTGATACGTGCATACAAGGACCTTAGTTATACCGAAGCTTCTGAGAGGATGGAGAGCAGGCACGTAGCTCTGAAGCGAGCAATTTGATTTTACGGCGATAAAGCCCCTGGTCGTACCGAGTCTTTTTCTCTGATACGGTATTATATCGGCATGTTCGGGATTTATCTCCGGCACTATCATGGGCACATCGGGTGTAAAACGGTGCGCGCTGTTATTTGATATGACAGGACATTCATTCTTTGCATACATCTCTTCAAGTGCTTTTATGTCATCCTTTTTCATATCTACGGCGCAGAAAACGAAATCCACGCTCTGAGCTATCCTTGAAGCATCGACGGACGCATCCATGACAGTCATATTTCTGAATTTTTCCGGTATTCTGACCGTCATGCTCCATTTGGAGCCGACGGCTTCCTCATACGTTTTACCGGCTGAGCGGCTGCTCGCCGCGAGAACCGTCACATTGAACCACGGATGATCCTCAAGAAGGAGCATAAAACGCTGACCCACCATACCCGTTGCTCCTATTACGCCGACATTATATTTTTTCATAAATCTCCTCCGTTTGTTTCTGATGATATTTTATGCGCGGACACAGTTAAATGTTAAAACATATATTGCTCGTGAAGGCACTGTGCCGTCGCTATGGCTGTTACGGCGATCCCCTCGCCCATACCGAACGCTGTCAGTCTCTCGCCGGTAGTGGCTGTTATTCCGACATGCAGCGGTAAAATGCCGCACAATCCTCCGATCTTTTCTTTCATGCTGTTTATGTAAGGCGATATCTTAGGCTCTGCGCATTCGATCGATATAGATATGTGAACAAGGCGCATATTCTTTAAAGGAAGCTCCTGAAGTGCCCGTTTAAGGTATTCGGCGGAATCCGTAATACCGCTCACGCACATTTCATCCGCGATGCGCCCGAGAATATTGACTCCCGTAAGACCGGATACGGCATTTGTGACGGCGTGGAGCACCACATCGCCGTCGCTGTTCGCTTCAAGTCCCCGTGAACCGTCAAAACGTATGCCGCCCAATATGAGAGGCTTTGTTCCTTCCGTAAATCTGTGCGAATCCTGACCGACAGCGGAAATTGTATACATCATCCGACTCCTGTTGAACCAAAGCCGCCGCCCCTGTCGTTTCCGATGTCTTTTACGCTGTCGACCAACGTAAAATGCATTCTCGGAACTCTCTGAAGTACGAGCTGCGCTATACGGTCACCTTTCTCAATGATATAATACTCGTCATGTGATGTGTTCTGCATTATGACGCATATCTCATCTCTGTAGCCCGAATCTATCGTACCGGGAGAATTTGAAACACGCAGAGGTGTCTTGAGAGAAAGTCCGCTTCTCGGTCTCACCTGTATCTCAAATCCGTCCGGTATGGCCGCCTTCAGCCCGGTAGGCACGAGTACTGTATTTCCCGGCGCTATCGAGACCCGTTCTGCCGCTCTTACATCCATGCCGGCATCGCCTTCTCTTGCATACTGCGGCAGCTGCACGCCTTCCCTGCATATTTCAATGCATACATCTACGAAAGTGTCATTAACCATAAACTGATACCCTTCATTTCTTTACGAGACGCGTCGTGCCTCCCATGTACGGACGGAGTACCTCCGGTACATTCACACTTCCGTCCTCCATGTAATGATTTTCGAGAAGCGCTATGAGCATTCTCGGAGGCGCGGCAACGGTATTATTGAGCGTATGAGCAAAATAGTTGCCTTTCTCGCCCTTGATGCGTATACCGAGCCGTCTTGCCTGCGCGTCCGTGAGATTAGAGCAGCTTCCCACTTCAAAATATTTCTGCTGACGCGGGCTCCATGCTTCTATATCAACGCTCTTGGATTTAAGATCGGCAAGATCTCCCGAGCAGCACTCAAGCGTACGCACCGGTATCTCCATGCTTCTGAAGAGCTCCACCGTATACGACCACATCTTATCATACCAGGCCTTGCTGTCCTCAGGTTCGCATACGACTATCATTTCCTGTTTTTCAAACTGATGTATTCTGTAAACGCCTCTCTCTTCTATTCCGTGAGCGCCCTTCTCCTTACGGAAGCACGGCGAATAAGATGTCATCGTATACGGCAGATCGGCTCTGTTCAGGAACTGATCCTTGAATTTGCCTATCATGGAATGCTCGCTGGTGCCTATAAGATAAAGATCCTCGCCCTCTATCTTATACATCATGGCATCCATTTCCGCAAAGCTCATCACGCCGGTCACAACATC
>CANQOI010000053.1 GCA_947625435.1 uncultured Clostridia bacterium
AGTTTACAATAAATATCACCTTATGTCAATAAGCGAGCAGTCCCATAAATGACAGCTCGGGCTGCGTCGTGTCGCATCTGCTGTACTGAACTACAACGGGAACGTTGCTCCTCACATATATCGCATACGGCACTCCTCTTTGTATCGGATCGCCGTTTTCAGACCTTATCATGTCAAGCCTCACATGATGCGTGCGTCTTGCGGGGCACGCCGCGTGAAATCCCTCCAAAGGTTCCCTGTCCTCAAAATAAAGCGTAAGATCCAGCTCCGCGTCCGTATCTCCCGTATTGAGCACACATACAGCCTCATGGCTCACATAATCGCCGTTGTCCTTTACCGGGTAAAATGCATCCGGTATGAACCATTCACATTTTCCGACTCCGTTACGCCCGTCCATTTCAACATCTCCTTTTTACATTTTATATGATCGTATTATATTATTTTATCGTAAAATGTCTTTACAAGCTGCATATAAATGTCGGATGTTCGGTTCCTCCATGCCTCGCATATGGCGGCGGCGTCTTTTTTGCTGCCCACCGGTATCTTGACATCTACGATGCAGTTCGTGCCCTCTCTAACATAGCAGCGGACATATACATTGCCCTGCGCATCCTCAAAGCTGTCGGCGTTTACATACATGGCTTTCGCGATCTCATCTCTGTGCTCGCGCAGATACGCCTCATATCTCGCGCCGAGCCCGCCCGAGAGCATATATCCGAGCTGCTCAAGTCTTTCCCTGCCCTTATCGGTTATAGAGTACATTACCGTTCCGGCGCTGTCAAGCTCCCTCAGCACGCATTTCTTGGCTATAAGGTCCTCGCGGCACTCCTGCGCCGTAAAATAATTCACAAGTCCCGGCGCGAGCAGCACGGCATTGAGATAATTGTCCGTAACGGCCACTCCCAGCTTATCGAGTATAAAAAGTATCAGTATTTTATTTGCAGTATACTGCTCATTGTTCTCAAACATAGTAATCAAACTCTAATTCATATATCCTTACAGTGTCGCCCTCGTTTATTCCCATGTCTTCAAGCCTCTGTATGAGACCCTTCTTGCGTATTACGCGCTGAAAATACTGCGAGGACTCATAGTCATTCAGGTTCACCGAATCCACTATATTCTTTATCCACGGCCCTTCCACGACATATACGCCGTCTTCAATGCGCACCGTGAAAGGCTCCTCCTCTTCCGCCGTGTATACGACATTACCCTCATCCTCCGTGAAAACGGCCTCGCGGGGCATTTTGTCCAGGATGCTCCCGCAGTAAAGAGAAAGCTCCTTCGTACCCTCTCCCAGCGCCGCGGATATCTCGAATATCCTCCACGCGTCCAGGTCTCTCTCATGTGAAAGCGACTCTGCGCGCTCATCAAACCAGCGTTCAAAGCTTTCTCTGAATCTTGCGGCGTTATCTGCCGCCCTCTCATCATCCATTTTATTAAGGGCGATTATCTGGGGACGGCGCGAGAGCTTTTCATTGTACTTTTCCAATTCTCTGTTTATTAGCAGGAAATCCTCAAAGGGGTCGCGCCCCTCCGAGCCCGAAGCGTCTATGACATGTAAAATGAGCCTCGTCCTCTCTATATGTCTCAGAAACTCGTGCCCGAGTCCGAGCCCCTCCGAAGCTCCTTCTATAAGTCCCGGAATGTCCGCCATGACGAAGCTTCGCTCGCCGTTATTAAAGACAACTCCGAGGTTCGGGCTCACTGTCGTAAAATGATAGTCGGCGATCTCGGGCTTTGCGGAAGTCGTAACGGAAAGCAGCGTCGATTTGCCTACATTCGGAAAGCCCGCCAGTCCCACATCGGCCAGCAGCTTGAGCTCAAGCTGAAGCTCCATTTCCCTGCCGTCCTCTCCCGCTCTGGCAAAATTGGGTATCTGCCTCGTGCTCGTGGCAAAGTGCATATTTCCCTGCCCGCCTCTGCCGCCTTTCGCAATTATCTTGCGTTCGCCGGGCGTTATCATGTCCGCAAGGATCCTGCCCGTTACGGCGTCTTTGATGAGCGTTCCCTGCGGCACCTTTATCACAGTGTCCGCACCGCTCTTGCCCGTCATTTTGTTTTTGGCTCCGTTCGCACCGTTTTCGGCTTTAAATCTGTGCTGATATCTGAAATCGGCCAGCGTGGAGGCGCCCTCATCCACCGTGAAGACTATATCGCCGCCTTTGCCGCCGTCTCCGCCGTCCGGCCCGCCGGCATTTATATACTTCTCCCTGTGAAAAGACACAACGCCGTTTCCGCCTTTGCCCGACGATACGAATATCTTAGTCCTGTCAATAAACATATGATCCTTCGAACCTCATGATAATCAAAAGGACCGCAGAACAACATATAATACTGTATATGCCGTGCGGTCCTCAAAATATCGCTGTCTGTAACTGTCAAGCCTCTTTAGCAACTATGACAGCCTGCTTCTTGTCTCTTCCGAGTCTGCGGAACGATACCTTACCGTCTACAAGAGCGTAAAGAGTATAATCGGTGCCCATTCCCACATTTTCTCCCGGATATATCTTTGTGCCTCTCTGTCTCACAAGAATATTCCCCGCGAGTACGAACTGTCCGTCGGCACGCTTCACTCCGAGTCTCTTGGATTCGGAATCTCTGCCGTTCTTCGAGCTTCCGAGACCCTTTTTATGAGCAAATAATTGCAGATTAATATTCAACATGATCTCACACCTCCTGAATCAGTCGATCACTCTGATGTACTTTCTTCCGTATGACAGCTCTATCTGCTTCAGCCCTACCGTCATGGCCTCCAACACGGCCTGCGCCGCATCGGCGTCGCGTTCGTTTCGCGTTTCCGGTGCGGTAAACAGCATATGCCCGTCTGTCTCCGAAAGATCCGGCGATCCGCCGTCAAAACGTTTTTCTTCAAAATACCCGCAAGCCGCGTATGCTATCGCAGATACCGCAGCGCATATTATATCGCTGCCCTCCTCCGCATATCCGGCATGCCCCGAAATTTCAAAACCGGTAATAATATCATTATTCTCACTGCTTCTGAAAATTCTGGCCTTTATCATAGTGCCCCGGCGCCTCTCAAGCCTCGATCTTGTTTATCGTAAGCTTAGTGTAAAGCTGCCTGTGGCCCTGTCTTTTGCGGTAACCCTTTTTTGCTTTGTGTTTAATGATGCGAATCTTATTGCCCTTGCCCTGCTTTACGACAGTCGCCCGGACACTTGAGCCCTCAACATAAGGAGCCCCGAATTTAACATCACTGTCCTGTGCGGATACTGCAAGTACTTTGTCCAAAGATATCTCGGAACCTTCTTCGGCATTTATCTTCTCAACGAAGATAGTGTCGCCTTCCTCAACCTTGTACTGCTTTCCGCCTGTTTCGATCACAGCAAACATTCTCTTATGCACCTCCGTAACAATCTCGCCTGAATACAGCGTCCGTGCAAGACGCACTTCCTTAGGCACCGCGCATGCGCACATCAAAAAAAGCAAGGCGCGAATTTATAAGCCCGTTCAGAGCGGCAACTCGTTGATTGTACATCTGTATCCTACCGTTGTCAAGCTGAATTTTACGGCTTTTCGCATACAAAATACAGCCTGTCTGTCTTATTCTGTCTGTCGTCCTTCAGAAAATCGGAATATGCTATGCTGTCGCTTATCTGCACGTTCCTGAATCCTGCATTCTCTACGGATTCCCGGATGACGTTCACGGGCCATATCCTCTCAGTGACCGTATCGTCCGTCCTCTTGTAAATATCCTCGGTGCCTTCGCATTTTTCAAAGCAGGAGACGTCATAAACGAGCTTCTGATCATTCTTCGTATATCTGCACGTCCAGAAAAAGCTTCCCCAGTCAAAATCCTCAAAGGCACACCGGTCCTCAGAATAATAAAGCGATATTCCTTCCGTTATAACGTCAAAGAAAAGATATCCTCCGCTCTCCAGCGCGGCATATGCTCTTCTGAAAAAGGCGTCCAGCTTGCTTTTTAAGAGCAGATGATTGAGCACATCCGTTACCGCGAAAACGGCGGCAGCCTTGCGCTTTCCTATGTTCATTTTTGATATGTCCTGCTGCACCCATATTATATTGCCGCCGGATCGATCCCTGCTCGCTTCATCCAGCATCTCAGATGAGATATCTATCCCTATAACGTCAAAATAGCCGGCAAGCTCACGCGAAAGGCCGCCTGTACCGCACCCCGCGTCAACGCAGAGGATATTTTCCTTCCTTGCCTTGAATGCGGCGGCCGCCCTGCTGTTTCTGATGATAGGCCGCGCGTAGCAGCTCCACATGGAGTCAAGGCCGCGGGGCTCAAGTCTTTTATAGAATCTTGCCAGAAAATCGTACAATCTTCATCACCCGTCAATTTTACCGTTAAGGGTATCAAATGCCGCCCGGAGCTGCGTGTCCTCTTCGAACGGTATATCCGACGCGTAGGCGTCTTTATACTGCTCCGTCTGCTCCACAATGATCTCCGGCGTTATTCCCTTGCCGTGTATACATTCTCCGGAGGGCGTAAAATATCTCGCGACCGTAAGTATTATGCCGCTTCCGTCCTCGCTGTAGTCCTGCCTCGTCTGTCCGAGAGCTTTTCCGTATGTTTTTGTGCCTATGACGGTGCCCGCTTTAAAATCGCGTATCGCGCCAGTAACGAGCTCCGACGCGCTGGCAGTCCTGCCGTTTACGAGCACGGCTATGGGAACGTTCATGCATTCGGCGTCGGATCTCACTTCGTTTATGCGTTTTCCGTTCTTGTCTTCGGAATAAGCTATCGTGCCCTCGGGAAGTATCCTGTCTGCCACTATATCGGCCTGACTTTCGTATCCCCCGCCGTTGTCCCTGAGATCGAGTATCATGCCCTTGCAGCCCATACTTTCCATTTTACCGACGGCGGTGAGGAACTCCGAGCCCGTGTCTTCATCGAACTGTGTTATCACGACATGCATTATACCGTTGTAATCCGTAACGAACACGGACTGCTTGCTCACCTTTGCTACAGTGACTTTGATATCGGAACCGGTGCCGTCCTTCTTGAGGACCGTGAGGGTGAGCTCAGTTCCGGCGTTTCCGAACATGGATGTCAGCTCATCCTTTTCGTACTCGGAATAGCTCTTTCCGTTTATTTTCGTGACTGTATCGCCGACCTCAAGACCGGCTTCCGATGCGGGTGAATCCTGCTCTACGGTCGCAATATACATTCCGTCATCCGAGTCCGTATATGATATGCCGATGCCCGTATACGTTCCCGTTATATAATCCTGATAGTCCTGAAGCTCACCGGGCTTGAGATAGTATGAATACGGATCTCCGAGAGCTTCCACCGCTCCGTTTATGGCGCCTTCTATAACGGCGTTCACGTCGTAATCGAGGCAGTAATTCTTTTCTATGAATCTGAGTATGTCCTGAAATTTTGACGTTTTGTATTTGTCTATATCATCGCCCGAAAATGTAACGCTGTCGGATTCTTTATACAGTGCATTACCGTAATAGAGCTTATCCGCCACGAAAAATGTGACAAAAACGGTGACGGCTACGAGGATCACCGCCGATAAAAAGAGGATCCCGCCGTTTACGGTGAAGCCGGCGCCTTTATTTTTGCGCGTTCTGCGTTCAGACTCGCCCTTCTGCTTTCCGTACGGCGCTGCGCCGGCGTTTCCCGAGGTTTTCGCGTTTCCCGGGGTTTCCGGGGTTTCCGAGACTGCTGCATCCGGAGAGTCTTTCGGCGTTTCCGCGGGCGCGTCTACGGGCGCCTTCGGCGCACTGCCTGCCGGCGCTGCGCCTGACGCCTCCTGCGGCATATCGTCAATGCCCGCAAGAGTCATCTGTGTTTTTTCTTTTTTGTGTATAAAACCGAATTTCATCAAACATCACCGTATCATACTTTAACATACTTTCTTATGGCAAAGGCGCTCGCTATGACGCCCACGACGACGCCGGCGGCAAGGAAGCACAGCAGCACCGTGCGTGAAAATTCCGAGAAACGCGAAAGCGTCATAAGGCTGTTTATGACCGACGTGCCGCCGCTCACGCGCCCGTATACATATGAATATGTTTCCCTTACGGCAAAATATGAGACTACGGAGCTGAAAAGGCCTATGAGTATTCCCTCAACCGCAAACGGCCCTCTCATATACGCACGCGAGGCGCCTATATTTTTCATGATGATGAGCTCCTTCTGTCTCGCATATACTGTAAGGCGTATCGTGTTCGCCGAAAGTATCACGGAAAGAAGTCCCAGTACCACCACAGCCGCGGCGCTGCCTATCCTCACCCATGTGCGCACGGATGAAAAGAGCGAGTATACCGATCTGTTGTCGACTATATCGCTTATTCCCGATACCTTTTTCATATCGGCGGTAAAATCCTCTATATCCGACGCGGATTTAAGCTTCACCTGAAAAGAAACATACATGGAATCGGCATCGTTATACTGGAAAAGCGTGCTGTCCTCTCCGAACATGGCTATCGCATTTTCGAGATTCTGTTCCTTTGTTATCATGCTTATATCATCTACGCGGGAGTCGTTTATGATTATGTCCGCGATCGAGAGGCTCGCTTCGTTGCTCACTTCGCTGGAGCATTCCACCAGCAGCTCCTTCTGCCTGTCCTCAAGGCCTTCGAGCGTACGCTGCAGGTTCACCGACACGAGTATGAGGCATCCCATTATATAAAGTGAAACGAATATCACAAAAACAGACGAAAGCAGCATGTGCCAGTTCTTGAACGAGTTCGCTATCCCCTGTTTGATGATATAGTAAAATGTCCTTAATTTACGCATCGCCCTTCACCTCCGCTTCGGCGCTGTCTGAAGTCATGCCCTGTACAGGCGGCGCGACGGGAATTTTGACTATGGGAGGCTGAACGCCTTTTTCGGCGCGTCCGCCGTCTTCGGGGTCGGAGCCTGCTCCTGTTCCTGCGGCGCCGGCTTCAGCTCCGGCTTCTTCTGTCTGTGAGGGAGCGGTCCCGGCTTCTTTGCCGTCGGAGGCGGCATGTGCCGATTCGCCGGCGATATTTCCGTGATCGAGGCGTATTATGCGTTTTCCGGATTGCAGGGCCATGTCCTGCTCGTGGGTCGCCACCAGCACCGTTATGCCGAGTGAATTTATTTTCATGAGGAGATCCATTATCTCACCGGAATTTTCGGGATCCAGATTGCCCGTGGGCTCATCGGCAATGAGTATGTCGGGCCCGTTCACGATAGCTCTTGCCAGCGCCACTCTCTGCTGTTCTCCGCCCGACAGATGCGAAGGATATTCCCCTGACTTGGCGCTGAGTCCCATGAGTGAGAGCGTTATGTTCACCTTTTCGTCTATCTCCCTGCGCGAAGCGCCCGTTATCTCCATTGCAAAGGCCACATTCTGATAGACCGTTTTACGCTCGAGGAGCCTGAAATCCTGGAAAAATACTCCTATGCTGCGCCTGTATTTCTGTATGTTCGACCTTCTTATCCTGCTCACATCATTGCCGTGCACATATATCGTGCCTTCGCTGGCCTGTTCTTCAAGGAGTATGAGCTTTATGAGCGTGGACTTGCCCGCTCCGCTCGAGCCCATAAGGAATACGAATTCTCCCTCATCTATTCCGAAGCTCAATCTCTTAAGCGCATTGACTCCGTTCTGATATGTCTTGGACACATCTTCAAACTGTATTATAGGCTTCTGTCTTGCCGGTTCATTTCCGTAAATGCTCGTGCGGCGTGTTTTATTTTTTTCTTTCGTATCCGTTTCCATTTTACGTATTTCATCCTTTAATTTCGCTTTGATCTTACATTTTACCGAGAAGGGACGGTTCCTTGTTCTCTATGAATTTTAAAATGAGAAGTGCTATCCCTATCTTCATGCCGGTGTCGAATCCGGTGCAGTCGAGCCCCGTCATTTTATTGAATTTGTCGAGCCTGTACATGAGCGTGTTCCTGTGTATATACAGGACCCTCGAGGCTTCGCTCACGTTCAGATTGTTGTCAAGGAAGACCTTTACGGTATTGAGAAGCTCCTGCGCCGACCTGTCCTGTATGAATCCTTCGCCGAGGAGCTCGTTTACATACCCGACACAGGCGTTCAACGGGATCGAATATATGAGCTTTTCGAGTCCGAGCTTTGAATATTCAAAGCATTTGTCGGGGAGCTCGAATATGGCGCCTATGTTTTTTGCGCGGTCGGCCTCAAGATATGCATCGTTCAGGTTCATTATCTCCGATATGGACGAGCTTAATGCAACTCCCGCGTCCGCCATCGCCTCCGAAAGGAGCGTATCCTTTACGGTGTAGGCGCAGTCTCTCACATATTCAAAGTCCGTGTCGCTCCTAAGCGGACATACGACCGCGGTCCTGGCATAATCAATGGGGATCACCAGGGATCCCGCTTCGCGCCCGAATATTTCCTGAAGTATCCTGCATATCATATCGCTGTCCGCAGACACGCTGCCCGCCGATTTGTTGAGTGAAACGAGCACGACGGCAAAGCCGGACGACAATATTTTATACTCGGCATATACGGATTCCACCTGCTCCTCCGTAACGCTGC
This sequence comes from uncultured Clostridia bacterium, assembly GCA_947625435.1. GTDB lineage: Bacteria > Bacillota > Clostridia > UBA1212 > UBA1255 > Egerieisoma. Next base: position 8,478 of record CANQOI010000053.1, read on the forward strand.
GTCTTCCGTCTATGAGGAGCTTTTTGAATATATTTATGAGATCTCTCCCGCTCTGCATCTCTCTGTATCTGAATCCGTGCGCCGCGAGCGAGAGCATGCCGGACATCCTCTGCTCTGCCTCCGCGCCGCTGTCATTTATCTTAACGAACATGAACATGGGATCGTCGGAGCCGGCGGTCACGTTCTCAAACATGTAGCCCGCCCTTTCGAATTTTGCCGAGTCCGCGTATATGTTCGCGGAATCGTCGGATTGAAGCTCCGAAAATACGGAAGTCATGACGGATTCTGTATTTTCCGAGCCGTCGGGGGCTTCTTTTATATACAAAACGTGCCCGGAGTCGTCAACAACGCCGAATTCCGAGCTTATATACGCAGATATTTCCGAAAGCTGCTCTTTGTTTGCGTTACTGAGCAAGACCCCGCACCTCCTGTTTTCGAGCAATATCGAATTAATTATATAACAAATCCTTTCAAAAGCAAACAAATAATTCGCGTAATCCGCGGGAGTCACACGCTCATTGCGGCGGACATGACGCATGCACCCGCGGCGCCGCAGGACATTATCTCCTCCATCTGCCCGCGCGTAGGCTTTATGCCGCCTATGGCAAATACGGGTATGTCCACGCTCTCGCACACGCGCCTGAGAAATTCCGTGCCGCGCGGCTCGAGTCCGGGCTTGCAGTCCGTTCTGTAAATATGCCCGGCCGTTATGTAAGTCGCGCCGGCCCTTTGGGCCGCGACCGCCTCCTCAGCCGAGTGCACCGAGGCGCCTATTTCCGTAAAACGCGATCTGTCTGCCAGGTTCTTAAGCGCTTCTGTTGTAAGGTGTATCCTGTTTATGTCGAGCTTCAGCGAGGCATCCGCGTGCGTATGCAGGATCAGGGGCACGCGCAGGGAAATGCAGATCTCGTTTATCTCGGCCGCCAATCTTTCATACTCGCGCGGTGAAAGGTCTTTTTCACGCAGTATCAGACCGCGCGGGTGCAGCGCGCATACGCGCGCCACCTGTTCTTTAAAAGGCCTTGCGCAGAGCGCCCTGTTCGTTACCGCTATTACATTTTCATATGATACCGCACCGATATCACTCATTTTACACGAAAACATAGTCGCTCATGACGGGCTGCATGCCGCGCTTTCTGAGCGCGTCAAACACTTCGTCCACGCTGCGAGAGTCGGATATCTCGAACTGGTCGTCGCCTTTTTCCTCTATGTCGTCCGAGTGGCCGCCCACGCCCGTGTTCACGCCGGCCGATATTTTGGTAGCCGCTATCACGGCCAGGTTGTCGCGCACTCTTTCGCACTCTCTTGTTGAAACGGTTATGCCCGCATACGGCATAAGGAGCCTGTATGCGCATACCACCTGCAGGAGCTGTTTTTCATGCACGTCCATGGGATTTATCTTGTCGTTGTTTATTATGGGGCGCAGGCGCGGGCATGAAAACGATATCTCCGCGTGGGGGTATTTTCTCTGTATGAACCACGCGTGGCAGCCTGTGGCGAATGCGTCTTTTCTGAAGTCCGCGAGTCCCAGAAGAGCTCCGAATGCGACTCCTCTCATGCCGCCCTTAAGCGCGCGCTCCTGTGCGTTCACTCTGTACGGATATATGCGCTTATGCCCTGAAAGGTGGAGCTTTTCGTATTTGTCCGGGTCATATGTCTCCTGGAAAACGGTGACGTAATCGGCTCCGCACGAATGCAGATATGCGTATTCGTCCGAATTCATGGGATATACCTCGAGCCCGACGATCTTAAAATATTTTCTCGCCGTTTTACACGCGTCTCCTATATATTCAACTGTGGATCTCGCTCTGCTCTCTCCCGTGAGTATGAGTATCTCTTCGAGTCCCGAGCGCGCTATCGCGGCCAGCTCCGTTTCTATCTGTTTTTGGTCCAGCTGCGCCCGCTTTATCTTGTTTTTGCAGTTAAAGCCGCAGTATATGCAGTAATTTTCGCAGTAGTTCGCTATATACAGAGGCGTGAACATGTACACCGAGTTGCCGAAATGGGCTCTTGTCTCGCGCTGCGCTTCCGCCGCTATCTCTTCTATCAACGGTTCGGCGGCGGGCGATAGCAGCGCCCCGAAGTCGTCTAAGTCTCTGTTTCTGCTCCGTATCGCCCTTCTTACGTCGTCCTCTGTATATGAGTCACTGTCGTACGCGCGCATGCGCCGCAATATTTTACCGTCGATATCCGAATCAAGTATCTCCATGCCCGGAAGATATGTCATGTGGTCCGTGCGCTTCTTCTCCATGTCCGACATTATCGTGTCGTTTAAAATGCTCTCGTTCAGTATATCCTTGTCATGCATGTTTTTATTTCACTCCCGTAAAATGTCAGTCGCGGAGGAATCCCGTGAGCGGGGACGACGCGCTGGCTTCTTTGTCAAGCACTCTCCCGAGCCCGGAAAGATATGCCTTTCTTCCCGCTTCTATGGCAAGCCTGAAGGCGCTTGCCATTGCGGTTATGTCCCCCGCCGTCGCTATGGCGGTGTTTGCCATTATTGCGGCACAGCCCATTTCCATTGCCTCGCAGGCCTGAGAAGGCCTTCCTATGCCGGCGTCTGTTATCACCGGCAGGTCGATCTCATCTATCAATATCTGTATGAATTCTTTTGTGCTCAGTCCCTTGTTCGTGCCTATGGGTGCGGCGAGGGGCATTATGCACGCCGCGCCCGCGTTCTGCATGTCCCTCGCGGCGTTCAGATCCGGGTACATGTAAGGCATTACCACAAATCCCTCTTTTGCCAGTATTTCCGTCGCTCTTGCCGTTTCATAGTTGTCCGGCAGCAGGTATTTTGAATCGTGTATCACTTCTATTTTTACGAAATCGCCGCATCCGGCCTCTCTTGCAAGGCGCGCTATGCGCACCGCCTCCTGCGCGTTCCGCGCCCCCGATGTGTTCGGCAGTACGGTCACGCCCTCCGGTATATAATCAAGTATATTTGTCTTGCCGCCCTCTGACACGCGCCTCAGCGCCAGTGTTATTATCTCGGCGCCCGCGTTTTCAAGCGCCGCCTTTATGAGCTCCATGGAATATTTGCCCGAGCCGAGTATGAAACGCGATGTAAATGTGTGCCCTCCCAGTGTCCATGTGTCGTTTTCCTTCATTGTCATTCCTCTTTCTTTTATTTTATTTGTTTTTTGCCGCATTTTACGTATTTTCTGTCAGCCGCCGCCCACGAAGCTCACTATTTCAACCGTATCTCCGTCGGCGAGCACGGTTTCCCCGTATCTCGATTTTGGCAGTATGGCTCCGTTTATTTCGAGCGCCACGCGGCTCTTTACGTAACCGTTCCGCAATATATATTCTTCCGCCGTCATTCCCGCCGCATCTGTTTCTTTTCCGTTTATCCTTACCACGCCGCATTCCCCTTTCGGTATTTCTTTTTTGCTCGTATCACTGCATTACCGTATTGCCGTAATACAGTAATACATGTGAAATATGTAAAATATGAAAAAAACGCCCACAAAGACATTACACCCGAGGTGGTGTACCCCTTCATGAACGTTGTTCAATCTCACTCAAAACATTATTCGGTTCTGCTATAATGTACAACTTTAGATGCGTTTTGTCAAGCGGTGTGCGCAGCGGGATCAGGGCTTTTGAACATTTTGTACGATTTGACTTTTGGACGGTTTCTGAGTACAATGTGGATATATGAAGTTAGCATCTTTAAGCTTGATGCTGTCGCAGCAAAATTTTAACGTCACAGGACAAAGGAGC
>CANQOI010000054.1 GCA_947625435.1 uncultured Clostridia bacterium
ACTCGGCTTCATTATGATAAACTCAAGCGCATTTTATACGATATTAAGCACGGCATCATTAAGGGCGAAGGTGAGATTCTTAAAGCATATTAGCCGAATTTACATATTTGCTTGTTTGTTCAAGTGCCTGTGCCGTGCGCGTTTACTGTAAAATTTTTGCAGAAACAGCAGAATCCGGCATTTTTACTTTCATGATTTTTGCTGGAATCATGATTTTTGCTGAAATATAGTATTCTGTTTATTTCTTTTTGTTGGTTTCGCAAAAACCCTGCTTGCATACATCCTCTTTCTCTGTTTTCTGCTCCCTTTTTCATTTTCTGCTTTCTTTGAACAGCCATTTGCACCCATCTTCCTTTTCCGTTTTCTGTCTCCTTTTTCGCTTTCTGCCTTCTCTTTCTGCTTTTTGCCTCATTTTTTCTGTTTTCTGCAACACGCCGACTTTTTTGCAGAAAACTTCACGGGCATCTTTGCACACACTGACATACCTCACAAAGAACAGCCATTTGCATACGCCATCATTTTTTTATTTTCCACCTTCTTTTTCTGTTTTCTGCAATACGCCGACTTTTTTGCAGAAAACCTCACGGGGAGCTTTGCATACACGGGCATACTTCACAAAGAACAGCCATTTGCACCCACCTTCCTTTTTCGTTTCCTGCCTTCTCTTTCTGTTTTCTGCAATGCGCTGACTTTTTTGCAGAAAACCTCACGGGGAGCTTTACATGCGCGGGCATACCTCACAAAGAATAGCCATTTGCATACGTCCTCCTTTTTCGTTTTCTGCCTTCTCTTTCTGTTTTCTGCAATGCGCCGACTTTTTTGCAGAAAACTCCACGGGCAGCTTTGCATGCGCGGGCATACACAACAGCCCGGCTGATCAAGCGATCGATCAGGCGGTCAACACCGCTCTTATCCGGCGAAATTGGCTGCTTGGCTATTCAAATTGCATGAAGAAAAGTTGGGTGGAGCAGACTGCTCCGAATACGGTTTGCAGATTGTCAAAGGTCTTCCAAAAGAATTGACGGAAAGATACGGAAAAGGTTACGATCGAAGCAATCTCTGTCACTGTCTGCGCTTTTATAAAAGCCTTCCCAAAATTGTCGACACAGCGTGTAGACAATCCGGTGTGCTGTTGTCGTGGTCGTATTACGCCGCTCTGTTACAGGTCGAAGACAAAGAAGCCCGCGACCGGTACGCAAAGGAAACGGCAAATTCCGCCCTACTCGGCGGCTGATGTTCTGTAATACACGGCAAAACACAGAATGATCTGAAGAATCGTAGAGCAGGGAGTGGCAAGCCCTATCAGAAAAAGCGACCCGCCGCCTATGTGCCGCATGAGAAAGGCCACGGGGATCCTCACGAGGAACGCTCCGCAAACGCCCTGGAACATAACGAATCTCGTTTTCTCGATACCGTTGAAATATCCTATGAAGCAGAACAGAAAGCACGTGAGCAGGCAGTCTATCGCATATGCCTTCAGATAACTCCATGCGTTTGCCACAGTGACACCGTCATTAGAAAAGATGCCGGCAAGAAGGTCGCCTCTGAAAAATGTGAGCAGGAACATCATAACCCCGAATACCGTTGAAATAAGAATGCCCGTCTTGAGCGCCTGCTTTGTCCTGCCCGTCAGCCCGGCGCCTTGATTCTGTGCCACAAAAGCCGACATAGACTGCATGAACGCTCCGGGCACCAACATGATGAACGCACACACCTTTTCCGCGACGCCCACTCCCGCAGAAGCGTCAAGACCTATCTGATTTACGATCGCCAGCATTACAAGAAATGATATTCCGACCAGAAAATCCTGCAACGCGATAGGCGTGCCTATACGCAGTATGTCGGCGGCCTCCGCCTTTTTGAATTTCAGATGGGAGCGCCTGAATCTGAACGGCAGCTCCGTGCGCCTTATGATACAAAGTGATATCAGAACGCTTATAAGCTGCGCCGCCACGGTGGCGACCGCCGCGCCCGAAGCTCCCCAGTGAAACACCGCCACAAACAGAAGGTCTCCTATTATGTTGAGTACGCATGCGATCCCCACGGCTATGAGAGGCGTCCTCGAATCGCCGAGACCTCTGAAAATGCTCCCGAGAAGGTTATACGATGTGATGACCAGAAAACCCGCGCCGCATATACGTATGTACCCGGCAGTAAGACCGAATGCTTCCTGCGGCGCCTGCATGATGCGTGCGAGAAGTTCGGCGCCTGCCACGCTCGCGAGAGTAAAAAGCACACCCGCGGCCGCAAATATAATTAGCCCGGTCCCTACCGTTCCCGCAGCGTCGTCCGGGCGCTTTTGCCCTATTTTACGCCCCACGGCAACAGTGATCCCCATTGAAAAGCTCACTATCAGATTGGTGAGCGTCAGTATGACCTGCGACCCCGTGGACACGGCGGATACGTCCGTATTGGAGGCAAACCTTCCCACGACGAGCAGATCGACCGCGCCGTACATGGCCTGTAAAAACATCGCAAAAAGCACGGGCAGCATAAATCTCAGCAACCGAGGTAAGATCGCTCCCGTCGTAAAATCATTATTCTTCATAAATATATATTCCTCATCAAAAACGTGTAAAACAGCATACGCCGCCGAATGCTCTGCCATCCGGACGAGCGCCGGAGTTATACCACGAAACGGGGACACATGTCAATACAACAGTGCACACCTGCCTTCCGCCTTTTTTTGAAGCACAGAATCTTGCCGTCTGTGTTTTTTAATGCACAAAAAGATCGCTGATACAATTTAAACTGCCTGTTTTGATCAGAAACGTATTTTTCGCGCGATTTCAAAACCGTATAATTGTAAATACATCTTAACCCCCTTAATATGTAAAAAATGATGAGTAAAAAACAAATATTTTTTGACAGTACTACTTGTAAAATATAATTCGCGGTGATATCATATTGCGGTAAAAGGCTCAATGTTTTACAAAGAATCGGAAGTCGACTTTGTATGACATATGTGCCGTATAAGTATATAATAGTCGAAAATATAATAATTTGCTTATGTTGGAGAAAGGAAGGATTATTGTGAGATTCCACAAAAAGAACATTTTTGAGTTACTTACACTCGTTCTTGTTGTTGCATTGGCTGTTGTTGCAGTATTACCTGCTTCCGTCATGGCTACGTCCGCACCGGCAGAATACACGATTACTATTCGTAATGCCGAAGGACTTCCCGCCATGGTAGATGAACAGTTTAATGCTTTTCAACTGTTTAAAGGTACTCCGAATCGTGAAGATGAACCCGAAGTAAAACCGGGGGAAATAGATTGGAATGCATCAGAGTGGAATAACTGGACGCTCGCGGATATACAGTGGGGCGATAACATTGGCGAAAGCAATGGTGCATTGTTGTTAAATGCACTAAAGGATATTAAAAATGTTGATGCGGGATCAACAAAACAAAAAGACGATTGGCCGGGATTTTTCAATGGAAATACGAGCATTATAGCTGACCACCTTTCTAAAGACGGTAAAAAGTTGGATACAGCCGCTGATCTTGCTGAATTTCTTGTTGGAAAGAGCAATGCATTCTTGCAGACATTTTGTAAATTTGTACTTGAAGGTAATGTAGGTAAAGGTACATTAAAAGGTTATACAAACAGTTTTTTGACAGGTGACATTGCGTCATCTAAGGCTGAGCAAGATAAAACGGTTCCACCTGATCATCAGAAAGATATATCAAAAATTACTGTTACAAGTCCGGGCTACTATTTGATAGTCGAAACAGATAATGATCACTCCGGTGTGAATGATGCCGTTTCTGAGTACATACTTGCCGTGCTGGGCAATCAGGAAATTAACCTTAAAGCTTCAATTCCTACGGTTGACAAGGATATTGTCGTTGGCAGTGCTTTAAACAAGGGCGATGTTGATGGCGTGGGAGACTTTGTACAGTTTAGGCTCGTTGGCACTTTACCGAAAAATTTTGCCGATTATGATACGTATGCATATTCTTTCCATGATACGTTGAGTGGCGGACTTGAGTATGTAGAAAGTGATGCTGCTCATCCGTTGGAAGTCTACGTATATTCCAAATATGCTTCAACAGATGGCAAAATTACAGTTAATGAAGCAGACGGGACAAAGGTCGCCACTGGATATACTACAGCTCATCCCGGAAAAGAAGAAGCGGCTGACTCTAAGTGCAGTTTAGAAATTTCTTTTGCCGATTTGAAAACACTTGAAAATGCCGAATCTGCACCCATAAGTGTAGAGTATGGGTATGCTGTTGTCGTTACATATTATGCTAAAGTTACAGAGGATGCTGTAATCGGAGATGCCGGAAATCCTAATGATGTACACCTGACATATTCAAATAATCCAAATGGCGATGGTGAAGGCAGAACCAATGAAAAGAGAGTATATGTTTATTCATTTGGTTTGGATCTTACTAAGGTTGGGTCAGATGATGACCATAGTGCCGGTCTTGCAGGTGCGGGATTCGTGCTGAAAACTAAAGATGGCAGTAAATACGCTACCTTCAAAGACCAGTGGGTAGTGAAGGGTAAGGATGATAATAGTCAGACATTTTTTGATTCAGAAAAGGAGGCGAATGATGCGTTTGCAAAGATGGGCGAGACAAAATTTGAACAGCCTAAACAAATTCATCGTTTGACCGGTTGGGATTCTAATGTTAACTTTGCAACTGCGTTAGCTGAATATAAAAAAGATCCTGCTACCAAAAAGAATGAGATAGAGAAATATCTTCTTGAATCAATCGGATTAAATGGTAAAATTTATGACATATATGGTCTTGATGCTGGCGATTATGCACTTGAAGAAGTTATAGTTCCACAAGGGTATAATTCTATGGCAGATTTCGATATCTCCATTACAGCTGAAATTGACAAGACAACAGGTGTTTTGAATAGTGTTACTTACACTCATGGCGGCAAGAGTACTACTTACGATCTAGGTGACGGTCATACAGATATTACAGCTGTATTCCATTCCGGACTGTTACCAGATAAGATCGAAAACCAGAAAGCACCGTTCCTTCCTTTCACAGGCGGTGTTGGTGTAGGAATATTCTACACAGTCGGTGCTCTTGTTGTGATCGGCGCAGCTGCGTATATCATTTATGCAGTCACCAAACGCGGTAAGCGTACTTCCTCCGACGTAGCAGTTAAATAAATTATCGATTAAATGCTTTAATTGATATGATGTGATCAAAAAAACAGAAGCAGAGTGATTTCACCTGCTTCTGTTTTTTTGGTCGAACCTGATCAGTCGATCCTTTTCATTTCCGTTTTCGTTCTCATTCCTTCTTTTTTATTTTCATTCATTTATTCTATTTCTTTCTTTACTTCATTTCCCGTAGCTTACTATGATAGCATTTTCTGTCACTTCGTGTGCCTGCATTGACAGCCGATTTAAAGTTGAGTATCATAGACCGAGTTGCGCGGAGCCGCGAAGTTTTCGCGAAATTTTATTATATATATTTATATTATATTTATATATTTTATATTTATATATTTGTAAAATTATATTTTATATTTTTTATTTTAGATATCAAAGATGCCGTTGATATCTGAGGAAGAACAGGTGCGTGTATGTACAGGATTTTTATTGTAGAGGATGACAGGGGAATAGCCTGCGCTATTAAAGAGAATACGGAAAAATGGGGCTTTGAGGCTAAGGTCGCCGCAGATTTCAGAGACTTGATGCGTGAATTTTCAGAGTATGATCCGCATCTCGTTCTGCTTGACATAGCGCTGCCGTTTTACAGCGGGTACTATTGGTGCGATGAGATACGGAAGGTTTCACAGGTGCCCTTGATATTCATATCCTCGGCTTCGGACAGCATGAACATAATAATGGCTGTAAATATGGGCGCGGATGACTTTATAGCAAAGCCTTTTGACATGGGCGTGCTGATAGTCAAAATACAGGCTCTCTTAAGGCGCGCATACGATTTTAACACGGGAAGCCACATAATAGAGCACAGGGGAGTCATTTTAAACACTATGGACGGCACGGCTTCGTATAAAGACAGCAAGCTGCCCCTTACAAAAAACGAATACAGGATAATGCTCGCCCTTATGGAAAATAAAGGGCGTATCGTGAGCAGGGAGCGCCTTATGGAGCTTCTTTGGGAAACCGACAGCTTCATAGACGAAAATACGCTCAGCGTGAATGTGGGAAGGCTCAGAAAAAAGCTGGAGGCTGCGGGTATAGAAGGATTTATAACGACAAGATTCGGCGTGGGATATATTTCAGAATGAATCGGCAGATCAATACAGATCGGGGGAAGCGGAACATATGGGATTTTTTATGAGTTATATCAGAAGCCGCCTGCGCGCAGCGGTACTGTTTTCGGTGTGCTGCGTGATATTTGCGGTGTGCTTTATTTTCTACCGGCTGCCTGTGGCGGCGGTGCTGTATCCCGCCGCGCTTTCCGCTATTGTATTGGCGGCCTTTGCCGCGTACGATTTCGGCAAGACCCTCTCGAGGCACAGATATCTTATGACCCAAAATGAGATAAGCGCCGGATCGCCTGAGCTTTTGGATGAAAGCCTGCCCTGTGCGGACACGGAGGATGAGGATTACAAAAGGATAGTGCTGACACTTAAGGACAACTGCGTAAAGCTCGCGAACATTTCAGCGGCGCGCCTTGCGGAAATGACAGAATATTACACACTGTGGACGCATCAGATCAAAACGCCCATATCCGCAATGCGGCTGTATCTTCAGTACGAGGACACGGAGCTTGCAAGAAGGCTCAGGGCGGAGCTCCGCAAGATAGAGACCTATGTTGAAATGGCGCTCGTTTTCAGGCAGCTCGAATCGGGGAACACGGACTATGTCATAAAAGAACACGACCTGAACGAGATAACGAGGCAGGCCGTAAAGAAATTCTCCGGGGAATTCATAATGCGCAGGATAAAGCTCATATATGAACCCTTTGAGGCAAAAGCCGTAACGGACGAAAAATGGCTTTCCTTTGTGATAGAGCAGATAATATCCAACGCCCTCAAATATACGGCATCGGGGAGCATAACGATAAGATATGAGCCGCCCTGCGGGCTCGTGATACAGGATACCGGGATAGGCATAGCGCCCGAAGACATACCCAGGATATTTGAGAAGGGTTACACGGGTTGTAACGGCCGCGAGGATAAAAAAGCCAGCGGCATAGGACTTTACCTGTGCAAGAGAATATGCGCGAACCTGGGAGCGTCGATATCCGCAAGCTCAGAGGCAGGCAAAGGCACATCCGTACGCATAGAACTTCCCCATTATGAAAATGTGACAAAACCGTAAGAAAAAAGGCATACATTGTAAGCACGGCAAATGGAATCCGGGCCGGCGTTTTTACTACAATAAACGCAGAAATTCTGAAAGGAGAATTTTTGTAATATGAGTATATTGGAAGTAAGAAATTTAAGAAAATTCTATACGTCAAGACTCGGGGGACAGAGGACAGAGGCACTTAAGAATGTGAATTTTACAGTGGAGCAGGGCGAATACGTCGCCATAATGGGGGAATCGGGCTCGGGCAAAACGACGCTGCTCAACATACTCGCGGCGCTCGACAAGCCCACCGGCGGCAGCGTTCTCATAGACGGTAAAGACATAGCCGGCATAAAAGAATCCGAAATGGCGAAGTACAGACGCGAGAATATAGGCTTTGTATTTCAGGAATTCAATCTGCTCGACACATTTACGGTAGAGGACAATATATACCTTCCACTCGTGCTGTCTGGCATGAGCTATGACAAAATGCACGACAGGATGACCCCCATAGCGGCGCAGCTGGGGATATCCGGAATACTCAGAAAATATCCCTATGAAATATCCGGCGGACAGAAGCAGCGCGCGGCCGTGGCGAGAGCGCTCATAACAAGGCCGAAGATAATACTCGCGGACGAGCCCACGGGAGCGCTCGACTCAAAGGCGACAGACGAGCTCCTGAGGCTTTTTACCGAAATAAACATGTCGGGGCAGACCGTGCTCACCGTGACGCATTCCGTCAGAGCCGCGAGCAGCGCGGGCCGCGTGCTCTTCATAAAAGACGGCGAGGTGTTCCATCAGATATACAGAGGCGGCAGCACGAGCGATCAGCTGTACCGTAAAATATCCGATTCGCTCACAATGCTGGCAACGGGCGGTGAAATAAAATGAAGATACGTATCTACCCGAAGCTGGCATGGAGCGGCATAAGCAAAAACAGAAAGCTGTACGTACCGTACATACTTACATGCATATGCACGATAATGATGTATGTGATAATAATGACACTTATAAATGACGGCAATATACCGGGAATGCAAGGCGGAGCGGCGCTCAGGAGCATACTCATGATGGGCTCGTGGGTGCTGGCGGCATTTTCAGCCCTGTTTTTATTTTACACGAACTCATCCATAATGAAGAAGCGCAGAAAAGAACTGGGACTCTACAACGTGCTCGGCATGAGCAAGAGCAACATAGCGGTCGTACTGCTGATAGAAAACGTTATAGTAGCCGCCGTATCTCTTGCGGGCGGCATAGCCCTCGGCACTGTCCTCGCGAGACTCTCGGAAGCGGGACTGGCGTACATACTGAACGAAAACGCGGGCTACGGCATGCTCGTATCGTATGAAGCGGTGATACTCGGCACGGCCGTATTCGGCGTGATATTTCTGCTCATATTCCTGAATTCCGTGAGACAGGTGAGATTTTCAAACGCCGTTTCACTCATAAAGAGTGAAAATACGGGCGAAAGGCCGCCCAAGGGAAATTTTCTCATATGTCTCGGCGGTATCATTTTACTCGCGGGGGCGTATTACATATCGGTCACTATAAAAAATCCCCTGACGGCTCTCGGATATTTCTTTGTCGCCGTATTGATGGTCATAGTAGGCACATATGCCATGTTCATATCGGGCTCCGTGATGATATGCCGCATACTGAAGCACAGCAAAAGATACTATTACAGAGCGCAGCATTTTATATCGGTATCTCAGATGTCATACAGAATGAAGCGGAACGGCGCGGGACTTGCATCCATATGCATAATATGCACAATGGTGCTCGTTATGATATCAAGCTCCGCCTGCCTGTACATCGCCACGGAGAAAACGGTTGAGATGCGTTACCCCGAGCCCGTTTCTGTATCGGTCGCGATGCGCGCCGGGGATGTATTTTCAGAAAAGACGGAGACAATAAAAAAGTACGTATACGACATGCTTGCAAAAGAAGGCGTATCGGCTTCGTCGGAAGTGGAATACAGATCATTTTACATGTGCGGCGATATAAAAGACGGCGTGATAACGGAAGACGGCATGAATGTGAACATATTCATACTGCCGCTTGAAGACTATAACAAGATACTCGCCCACGTGAGCGGGAATAAAAAAAGCGAGAGCCTCGGCGCGGATGAAGCCCTTATATATGCCGAGGGAACGGATTACGCGGGAGACAGCATTACGGCGGCCGGCGTAACATACAAGACGCGCAGAACGGATATCAATCCCATAAGAGACGATAGGGTAGTAACAGGCCTTGCTACCTTTGTGATAATACTGAACGATCCCTCCGTATGCCTTGAACATTACGGATACGGGAAGTGGTATTTCGGCTTTTCTACGGACGCGGACGGCGAGCGCGAAACGGAGCTGTCATATGATCTCATATCGGGCTTACAGGACACGGTCACGGAGGAAAACGGCTTCGGCGGCGTCAGATACGTAGATTCCGACAGCCGCGCAAGAGGCATAAAGGACTATTATACTATAACGGGAGGACTTCTTTTTATAGGGATAATACTGAGCACGGTATTCATATTCGCGGGCGTGCTGATAATCTATTACAAGCAGGTGTCCGAGGGCTACGAGGACAAATCGCGCTTTGACATAATGCGGAATGTGGGCATGACGGACAGAGAGATACGTAAGAGCATAAATTCCCAGATACTCACCGTGTTCATACTCCCTCCCGCCGCTGCGGTGGTGCATCTCATGTTCGCTTTCCCCATAATAAAGAAGCTGCTTTCTCTTTTCGCCTTCGGGAACACACTGCTCCTTGCGGGGACCATCGCCGTGTGCGTCGCCGTATTCGTGATACTGTATGCCGCAGTATACAAGATAACGTCAAACGCATATTATGCCGTCGTCAAGAAATGAATTGAAAAAAGCCGCCGTCAGGTGATATAATAAACGAATAAATACATACAAAACGGCGGTGCACAATGTTGATAATGGGAGTTGACCCGGGCTTTGCCATAACGGGTTACAGCATAGTAGAATACAAAAGCAATAAACTGAAGCTTGTGGATGTGGGCGCTGTCAGCACGAAAGCGGGCGAGCTGTTCACATACAGACTTCTTATGATAGATGAGAGGCTTACGGAGATAATAAAAAAGTATTCTCCGGAAGCCTTTGCCATTGAAGAGCTTTTCTTCAATAACAACGCAAAGACCGCGATAGCGGCGGCGCAGGGGCGCGGAGTGGCTGTAATGGCGGCCGTAAAATGCGGCGTTCCCGTGTACGAATACACACCCCTTCAGGTAAAACAGGCTGTCACCGGATACGGCAGAGCCGACAAAAATCAGGTGCAGCAGATGATAAAGACCATATTTCACATGGATAAGATAATAAAGCCGGACGATGCCGCGGATGCGGCCGCGATAGCGGTGTGTCACGCATTTTCACATATGACGGCGGTCAGGATATGAACGGAATATGAGAGGGGAGATATTTTACGGATAAACTGCTTCTTCATATATGCTGCGGGCCCTGCAGCATGTACTGCATAGACGAGCTCAAGAAGGAATTCGGAGACGGCATCACCGGGTACTTCGCAAACCCCAATATACACCCGTATGACGAATTCATGAGACGTAAGGGCTCCGCGCGGCGCGCGTGTGAGATCAAGGGCATACCTCTTATTATAAACGAAACGTACAGCTTCGGGCCGTGGGCGTCTTTTCCGGAGCAAAGTGTGTATTCCAATCGCTGTGAAATGTGCTATACTATAAGAGCAGAACTTGCCGCGAAGAAAGCCGCGGAGACGGATCACGGATATTTTACGAGTACACTTTTCATAAGCCCTTATCAGGATCATGAGCTTATGAAGAATGTATTTGAAAAAGCGGGCAGGAGATTCGGAGTGGAATTTCTTTACAGAGATTTCAGGGGCGGTTTCCGTGAGGGGCAGCTGCAGGCGAGGGAGTCGGGGCTGTACAGGCAGAAATATTGCGGATGTATAAAATCACTTATCGGAGAATGAGTTATGGACGATGACATGAACGAGGAACAGATACAGGAACAGGAACTGATACAGGAGCATGAGCCGCCCCGCAGGGAATCGGCGCCTCATAAGCATACGGGCTCTAAAAAGAAAACGAAGAATTATATCATAAAGAATAAGATAATGAGAGAGATAGTGAGCTGGGCGGTCACTATAATAGCCGCGATATTCATAGCTATAATAATCAATGCGTATTTCTTCAGGATAAGCAGGGTGTCGGGCTCATCCATGCTCAAGACGTATCACGACGGGGATATAGTATATATTTCACGCGCGCCTTATATATTCGGCAGCCCCGAGAAAAATGATATAGTCATATTCGACGCCGAATTCAAGCCGAGAAACTTCATAGTGGAGGTTCAGGAGGCCTTTAAATACAACGTGATATCATATAAGCTCTTTAATGTGAGCCAGCCCACCAACTATTATATAAAGCGCGTGATAGCCACGGCCGGAGACACGGTGCGGATAGAGGGCAGCAGCGTATATGTGAACGGCGAGCTCCTTAACGAGGATTACGTTTATATCGACACGAGCGACTATGAATACAATGTCTCCGACGCATTGAAGAGGGGCATAACAGTGCCCGAAGGAGAGGTTTTCGTTATGGGCGACCACAGGAACGCAAGCTCCGACAGCCGTGTGCTCGGATGCGTGCCGGAAGGGGACATAATAGGCAAGGTAATAGGGGGATGACCTATGAAGAAACTCGTAATAGCCGTATCCACGGGCAACAGCCATAAAATTTCCGAGTTCAGTGAGATATTCGGTTCCATGCCCTACGGTACAGACATAAAGGTGCTTTCTGAGAAGGAGGCTGCC
>CANQOI010000055.1 GCA_947625435.1 uncultured Clostridia bacterium
ACGTCAATTGAGGAAACTCGGCGCCATTCACATTATGAAACCGCAGCTTGGGGACAAGAGCCTTTTGACTATTACTTAAGGATTACATAAACGTCAAAATATCTCCATAATATCATGGAGGTGGTCGTCATGACTGAGAATACTCAATATAAGACGCTTCTTAATGAATGGCTGAAATCTAAGCAGCCTATGATTACTGCGTCAACCTATGCAAACTTTTTACTTATTGCGGAGAATCACTTGATTCCTTACTTTGGGAAAAGGAAAATCGGCTCCATAACAGAATCTGAAATTCAAACCTTTATTTTTCACCTTTTCAACGAGGGCAGGAAGGACGGTTCCGGAGGGTTAACTGTAAAAACAATACGGGATATAATCCTTGTCCTGCGGTTATCTCTCACATGCGGGTATAAGAGAAAGGTTATCCCGCTTCTGAATTGGGATTTAGTTGAATATCCAAAAGAATGGAACATCAATCAAGTCATTTCATTATCTAAAGAACAGGAACAGGAATTGATACAATGTATATATCTGCACTTGAATCGTAAAACCTCAGGAATACTGATCGCTTTGCTGACAGGCATCCGAATAGGCGAGTTATGCGGACTTCAGATGGGGGATATTTCTCTGACAGATAATACGATCCGTATCAATCGCACTGTGCAGCGCATTTATGACAAACGTAAAGGAGAAACATATATCAGTATCGGTCCTCCAAAAACCAAAAGCTCGACACGTACGATTCCGTTTCCCTCTCTGCTTGGTAATATCATAAAAAAATACATAAGTGAGAATTCGAATCACTATTTTCTGACAGGTAAGAGCAAGCCGACTGAGCCGAGGACTTATCGTCAGTATTTTGCAAGATTCCTTAAGCGATACAATTTACCAAAGGTTAAGTTTCATGAAATACGGCATACATTTGCAGTACGGGCAATAGAAATACCGGAATTCGATATCAAATCACTTTCAGAGATTTTAGGCCATAAAAATGTGTCATTTACACTCAATGTTTATGGAAGCGCAAATTTGCAGCAGAAAATTAAATGCATGAACCTGCTTAATGATCTTCTGTAGTGGATCATAATTAAATAAATAAACCGGATTTAGTCAACAGTGTTGCTTGATCCGGTTTACTTTTCAGTTTGTATTTCTTATCCGCGCGGTATCGTTACCCGAACTCTGTTTCGCCTATTTTCTACAGATCAGGGCTGTTCTCATCCAGCAGGAAGTTTCTTACTCCGACAGTCACGATTCCGTTGCCGTCACGGCGGGCCTTGATATTGTCCCGTACCACGATCAACTTTTTGAATGAGTCGTCTATAGCATTCATTGGCCGTATTTCCTGCTCAAGCTTTTCAGGTGACGCCATGGAATATGCAGATTGTATATAGTATTTTTCACTGCCTCTTGTGGCGATAAAATCAACTTCAAGTTGCTTTCTTACGGTCTTATGTTCACTGTTTTTCCCAAATTGCTCCAACAGACCGATGTCCACATGGTATCCGCGAACACGCAGCTCATTGTAGATTATGTTCTCCATGATGTGATTTTCCTCCATTTGCCGAAAATTAAGTCCGGCGTTTCGGAGACCCACATCCTCAAAGTAATATTTAGCCGGAGATCCGATATATTTTCGCCCTTTTATGTCATAACGGACCGCCTTGCTTACCAGAAAGGCGTCCGTAAGGTAGTCTATATACTTTTTCAGCGTTATATTGCTTATGGTCTTACCCTTGACGCTCTTAAAAGTGTTTGCCAACTTCAACGGATTCGTAAGAGATCCTATAGCAGAGGCGAGAATATCCACCGGTTCGTCGAGCTCTTCTGTATTTCGTATTTTATATTGTCCTCCTAATACAAAAAAAGGTGTGTGCACACCTTCTTTTGTATTACATTATACATGAGCCGGCCGTATTTATCAAATGCCCGTTTCAGATAAAGTGCCCGTTTCAGACAAAATGCCGATTTCAAAGCCTGGCACGCTTTATTTTCCCGACTTCTTTTTGCGTATCACGATCAAAATGACCGCCGCGGCGCATACAAGAACGGCTGCAGCGCATACGCATATGATGATAGCGGTTTTACCGGTTCCGCCTTCGGAAGACGACCCGGAAGGCGCAGGGGAGACAGACGATCCGGATTCAGGGGTCGCTTTCGGGATCCATTTTATCGTTCCGTCCTCGTTTATCTCCCAGTCCGTATCGTCGTGCGAGTCGGCCACCGTCTTTTTGTAAGCCTCATAATCGAAATTGAGCGCATCCTCCTCGGTCTTGAACGCCGCCGCATATTGAATGTCGAACGTTTCACCCACGCGCGAGGCAATGGGGATACGTATGCTCTTCACCGTGCCTTTTACCGAGGGCAATTCATCGCTTATGTTCAGTATACGCACATTCCATTCGCCGTCTGCAACCAGACCGTTTTCGACCCACATGCCGGTCGTTCCCTCGAATTCACCGCTGTGAGAGTCGTCTCGTATATAGATGTGATTCTGTGAAATGTGCGCGCGATCCGAGAAACGGTATTTCACGGCTATGAAACCGTACTCGGAGCTGTCAAATTCCAGCTCGCCGGTCATTCTCCAGTCGCCCTGCTGATACCGTCCGTTCGCATCCTTTCCTTTCTCATCCAGCGGCTCCTTCGGGGTGAACGTCGTATATCCTTCCTTGTTAAATATATAGTCTACCTTTCCGTCCATGCCGTGAACCGTGTATTCTCCGGTAAAAAGATGCTCTGTGTCGCGGTGTACATTTTCGAGAAAATCGGAATATCCCCATACGGTGCCGTAGTCGACTATGGCGCCGGGCTGTGACGTGGCGCTCTCGGCGGACGCGGGTAAAATACTGAATGATGCAGCCGTTAAGATCAGTGCGATCAGCGCGGACGCTGTCATTGAAGCTCTCTTCTTGTTAAACATATTGTTCCCCTTCCTGTTTTGAAATTATTTTTTACATATATTAACACTTTTGAAACGATTTTTCGATAGTCTTAATAAAAAATTTTATCGCGATCACATTTGAAATTTGATTGACACATACGCTTCGATGCTTTAGACTGATATCTTGTATGAAAGGTGGTATCCGAATGAAAAAAGTATTATCCATTGTTTTGTTTATGACAGTTGCTCTCACGTTTATGGCGTCTGCATGTATCAGACCCGCCGTGAGCAGCGCTGCCGCACAGACAGGCCCTCAATCCGCGGATCATGTAACGTTCGCACCCGGAGCGGTCAATATTTTCACAGCGCCTAACGCCTGCGGTATCAGGATCGAAGAGGATGCCGAGGCGGGCTATGTCGCAGCTATTACGACCACGGGAGCGAGCAACGACCCGTTCATAACATTCAACTACAGTACATGGATGACCATGAACGGTCTTCGTCCCGTTTCCGCCGATGAGTACAAGTATGTCATAATAAAAGCCAAGGCGCAGAACTGCACGAATACCGAATTCGGTCTGTATTTCACCACAAGTAAGAATGCCGGTATCAGCGAGAATCAGTGCGTTATGTCCGTATTCAGCAACGCGGATGATGATTACCAGTATATAACATTTTACATGGGTAAATCCGATAATTGGACGGGAAATGTGAATCAGTTCAGGCTGGACTTCGAAAGGACCGCCGCGGCTGCGGGAGAATCTCTTAAAATATCCGATATATATTTCGCGAGGACACTTGAGGATGCGCGGGAGATAACACATTATTCACCTGAAAACAATAACGAAGGTCTCACGGAGGAACAAAAGAAAGCCGCCGCTGAGCTCTTCGCCATGGAATATGCCATGCCTGAGGTGAGCAATGAAAAGCTCACTGCCGAACATGAGGACGCTTCCGTAGATCTCTGGTTCGATCATACGTATACCAAGACGCCTGCAGAGAGCGTTGAGAGCACGGGCTTGAACACATATCAGATACTCATGGCCAAGAATGAGATAGAGGACTGCCAGTTCCTGCTCGCGTCCGCTTCGGACAAGAAGGGACTTACGGCCGAGCTCAGCACATTCACTGACGAAGACGGCCATACGTTAAAGGCTGATATGTGGTACGGATACTATTTCGATGATGTGCAGGGAAAGACAGTGGCGGATCCTATCCCGGCGCTGAACTCAAGCTTTGATCTTACCGCAAACAGGAGCAGACTGTTCCTTATAAAGGTTTATTCTAAGGCCGATTCGCATGAGGGACAGTATTCCGCGGTGCTCAGTATAAAAGACGCGGAGGGAAATGAGATAAAGAAAGCGAACGTTTATGCGTACGTTTGGAATTTCACGCTTCCCGAGGCTCCGAACTGCAAGACGCTCATGGATCTCGGCTCAGGCGCGATATACGGTGCATATGCCTTTTATTATCCTGACGGCGAGGACAGATACTATTGGTTCGCGGGCGACGACGAGGCCACATATTCTAAGTACTATGAATACTTACTTGAAAATAAAGTAAATGCGTATACGCTCCCGTATACAAAGGGAGGCAGCTTTGATCCGAGAGCGGATAAGTATATAAACGACCCGAGAGTTCAGGCGTTTAATCCTATCGGATGGAAAACCGGCATAAATGCGTCCAACACACAGACGGCTTACAACTACCTTAAGGAAAGAAATGCACTCGATAAGGCTTATTTCTATACCGTGGACGAGCCCATCGACGTCTCGATGCTCGACAAAATATTATCGGATGCAGCGATAATGAAGGAATATTTCCCCGGTTATAAGCTCATAGTTCCCATGCATCTCAATTCACAGCTCGATTCTACCGGTAAAATGGACTTCTTTGAATATGTTAAAGACGCTGTGAATGTTTGGTGCCCTCACAACTTCTTCTTCAATACGTTTGCCAACTACCGCGCAAATCCTTCGCTTATGTACAGAATGACGGCTAAGATAGAGGCTGAGCTGGGCACGTTCAGTGAGCGTATGGCAGCGCAGCAGGCAGAAGGGGACGAGGTATGGTGGTATGTAACAAGAACGCCTCAGGCTCCTGAAATTACGATATCTATTGAGACTCCTGCGGTCAATTACCGCATATTCTTCTGGCAGCAGAAGATGTATGATGTGGACGGCTTCTTATACTATGCCGTTAATGACTGGGTAGACACAGGTGCGGGCGATACGACTCACGGCGTGAATTCCAAGCATGAAACGAGCACCAATTATGATATATACGGAAACGGCGTTCTTCTTTATCCCGGCATTTCGTTCGGAACGACCGATCCTATAGGCTCTCTCAGACTTGAATGCGTACGCGACGGAATTGAGGATATAGACTATCTTACGATACTTGACGAGCTGTACGGCGAAGGCACCTCCGATCTTGTTATAAAGCAGATCACGACATCTCTCGGAGAATACAAGTCGGATGCGGCGCTTTTCACCGAGCTGCGCACGGCTGTGGGCAATCTCATTACAGCGAAGTACACGCCGGGATACGGCACACCGGTAGAGCCTGTCGAGCCGGATGAACCGGATGAGCCCGAAAAGCCGGATGACCCCACAAAGCCGGATAATCCTCCTACGGGAGAGCGCGGTGTCGTTATTACGGCGGCAGTATGTCTGGCGGTAGCAGGTATGGCGTCTGCGGCACTTATAAAGTTCACGCAGAAAAGACGCTATGACTGAAAATGATCGATCTGATCTATGCGCTGATTTTTTTTAGGGACGCCCCGGGGCGTCCCTGATTTTATTCGTCTTATACGTGTTTTTGCTTTAACTTCTTATCATATGAGATTTGACGGAACGATCAGCGTATTCTCATCCAATGGGAGCACGACGTCCGACATGCAGATCACGGCGCCGGTCCCGACGGTGCGGGAGGAGCTTTTCAGCAACGGGAAATATCTTGCCGCGCTTTTATCGGGTGAGCTCGATCTCTTGATCTCCACCGGATGAAGAACGCCGTCTTCCTCTATGATAAGGTCGATCTCTCTCATCTTGTTGTCCCGATAATAATTCAGATTGACCTTGTTCTTACCGTATGCGTAGTGGCGCAGCAGCTCGGCGATCACATAATTCTCGTAATAGTGCCCGCTCGCAGCGCCGTTCATCAGCACATCTCTTGTTGTCCATGATGACAGATACGCACAAAAACCGGTGTCGCAAAAATACAGCTTCGGAGTTTTGGTCAGGCGCTTCAGTTCATTTGAGGCATACGGCTCCAACAAAAAGACAATGCCCATCGACTGTAAAACCTTTACCCATTCTTTTGCCGTCACACCGGAGACGCCGGCAGAAGCACCCAGGTCGTTGTAATTGACAAGCTGCCCTGTAAAAGCTGCGCAGGCGCGCAGAAACTTGCGGAAACCTTCGGTATCGGTGATCCCGTAGTCATCTGTCGCATCCCGCATGAGATATGTTTCAATATAGGAATTGAAGTATTCGCCAAGCTGCTCCCCGTCCTTTTGCTGAACATCGGGCAGTCCGCCGCGCCAGATGTTTTCAAAGGTCGTAAGGATATGATTCTGCCCGAACAGTTTTTTGCGAGCCGCCAGAGAGGGGAGAGAAAAGTCAAGCTCATTTGCCGTGCTTACGCCGAGCTTTTCTCTTGCGGACAGGCTGTACATTTTCAGAATACACAGACGTCCGGCGAGAGAGTCGCCTGCTTTTTTTACCAGCTTCTTGCTCTGTGAACCGCTGAGCCAAAACTGTCAGCGCCCGTCGTCTGCGTCGCAAAGCAGCTTGATCTCATCAAAAAGCTCCGGTGCCTTTTGCACCTCGTCTATGAGTATCGGCGGCTGATAGGTCTGCAAAAAAAGCTTCGGATCGGTCTGCGCAAAAGCGCGAAGCTGTGTGTCGTCCATGGTCACATAGGTCCGATCATGACCTTCGGCAAGATGCTTGAGCATGGTGGACTTACCGACCTGCCTGGCGCCGACTACCATGACAGCTTTGAAAGCTGAGCTCATATGAAGAAATTTTCGTTCCAAGTCGCGTTTGATATAATCCATTTTAACCTCATGCGGTGCTAAAATTAAGTACACTTTATTTTAGCACCGATAATGAGCTTTATCAAGTTTAGAAAAACATGATTTGATCTCCTGCGAGCATACTGACTTGAAGATAGAAATCCTCCACCGTTTTTGTATCTGCAAACGACCTGCTGCCAAGCGAGTCCTCGATCATATTGAGCTCGATGAAGTTCTCGAACAGCTTCCTGCCGACATAACGGATGATATACGTTTTGCCAACCTGCCTTGCACCGTCGATCAAAAGTATTTTGGGGGAGCCGGACGTTAGGTGCGACTCGATGAGTGTCTCGATTTTTATGTGTATTTACATCGGCAGAACTTTGTGGTTAAATAGAGTCGTGAAAGTGAGAGATTGATAAAGAATGAATAAAAAAGTCTTAAAAAATGCAACAAAAAGAGCGTTGATAACCGGAATAGCAGCGGGAACATTACTCGCATGTACCGGTTGCAAAGATGATATTACTGCATTTTTAAAAGATACTGTATATAAAGGAAATGCGACACCGTTCCCAACTGTTACTACCAGATCACCGGAAGAAATAGAAGCAAGCGGCTTAACAGGTGAAGATGTATTAGCGATAGGCGATATTATAACTCAAAATATAGCAGATCATGTTTATGGTCACAGCGGAGTTCCCGTATCCGCACAATTAGTAGAAATCGCTCCATATAAAGTTGAAGGTTATGACGGAGCAGATAATGAGACAACTAAAAATGCCGATTGTTATTATATGGCAGGTGATATTCCTTTTTCGGCAACTTTTACTGATGACAAATCGTTTGACGGAAAATATATTCAAAATGTTTATCCTGTTTCTCTTACTTACGATGTTATTCTGAACGGAGATTACCATCAGATACTTATAAACAACTGCCCGATTGAAAAAAGAGTATTTGAAAATTTTTGTGAGTTTTTCGGCAAAGAGCAATTTATAATCACGGACGAATGGCTTGACAGGCATGATAATAATTGGCTATATTCTAAATATAGATATTCACCTGCTTATGAAGCATTTACTTTGGATAGAGATACGATTTTAAATGCAAACCCTGAACAATTAACAGCAATTCACGATGTATTAAAAAGTTTTGAAGATATCAACTTAAAAGGCAATATACCAAATATTGATTATTCAATAGAAGATTAAAATATAAAACACGATCACGGCGGGAACGGACCGACGACCTGCGTCAAGTTGAAAAACTTTCGTGAACTTTTGCCAAATGCTTGCTATTCGCAATTAAATGTTGTATATTAATTGCAGACTTAAAGAAAGAGGCGATTACCATGGCAAGGACAGCAAACATTTATACGAGGGTCGATCCCGTTGTGAAAGAACAGGCGGAAGAGATTTTGAATCAGCTTGGTATCCCAATGTCAAACGCGATCGGCATGTTTCTGCGTCAAGTTGTGATGCAGAACGGTATTCCTTTTGATATGAAACTGCCGCTATGCCGTCCGCTCGCGTATGACGAACTGACAAAAGAACAGTTTGACGCTGAAATTCAAAAAGGTCTTGATGACGCAGAAACCGGCAAGATTTATTCTGCCGCCGATGTAGAATCACATATGAAAAGCAGGTTTCACGTATGAGTTATGACGTCTTCTACACCGCCAAAGCGAGGGAGGATATAGAAGAAATCTATGAATATATCGCGTTTAGTCGACAAGAACCGGTGACGGCGGGAAGGTTGTATAACAACATCATTACCGCTGTACATACGCTTGAAAACTTTCCTGAGCGCAACGCCCTATTTGAGAATGAACCGTGGCGGAGCCGTGGACTTCGCAAGCTGCATGTAAAGAACTTTCTTGTGTTTTATACCGTCAATGAAGAAAAGAAAAACGTAATCGTCATGCGTATTATGTACGGTGCAAGAGATATTGAGAAGCATCTGAACGAAAACTGAATGATAATTATGGATTTTATCAACGAAAAAATTTTTCAAATTGCCATGGAGCAATCGGCGATCGACGCTGCCTGTCAGGCGGAGGATTTCCTGCGCTCTGAAAACGTTGTCGTCCTGTCGGCTGCGAACCCGCGAGCAAGGAAGTACCTTTCTCTGCCGTTTGACTGTCATCTCATCTCCTACGGAAACAATATCGTGGCTTCTGTCAGTGAGAAACACTGTGCCGTCGTGACCGACTATTTAGGCCGCTTTCCGGTGGAGCATTGCTTTGAAACGCCCGGTCTTCACGTTTTAAACGACGCGCTGCAAAAAGACGATCTGCGCGTCTGCTTTATGGCGGAATATTTTCTGCCGGATCTTCGTGCGCTCCGTCCTTTGGATTGCCCTTACCAAACGAGACTTTTGCACTCCGCTGATTTTTCGGTGCTCTACACGACCCTGTGGAGCAATGCGCTCTGTGAAAAGCGCAGGGAACTGGACGTTTTGGGTGTCGGCGCATACGACGGCGATGCGCTCGTAGGGCTTGCCGCATGCTCAGCCGACTGTGACGGTATGTGGCAGATCGGCGTTGACGTGCTGCCCGCCTACCGAAGGCAGGGCGTCGCCTCGACGCTGACGAGCAAGCTGGCGCTGGAAATTCTGGAACGGGGCAAGGTGCCGTTTTACTGCGCAGCATGGTCGAATGTGAAATCCGTGCGAAACGCGATCAAAAGCGGATTCCGCCCCGCATGGGTCGAGATGACGGCCAAGCCCGCCGCCTTCGTTGCTGAGTTGAACGGACAAGGGCAGGGTGAAATCATTCGGTGATTATTTTGATAGCGGGAGCTTCTCACACAGGCAAAACGAAGCCGGCGCAAAGCCTTCTTGAAAAATACAAATTCCCATATCTCTCCATTGACCATTTGAAAATGGGACTGATACGCTGCGGTATATTCGCAGTCATTGTTCTGGAAAAATACAGGCGCAGAGGGATCGGCGGCAAGCTCATGGATATTGCGGAACAGATCGCATTTTCCTATTAGGACGTGATCTACCTCGGCGTTGGGCTGCACAGCGGATACGGAAGCGCCCAGAGAATGTACGTAAAACGTGGGTTCGTCCCGGACGGCAGCGGCGTTTGGTATCAAGATGAGGTCTGCAAGCCGTATGCCGATTGCCGGAATGACGATGATCTTGTATTGTATCTCTATAAGCGGAGGAGCGGAGAAACAAAATGATCAGATATGCCGATATGCGGGATTTTGCCGCCCTAAAGGAACATGACAAACATATTTCCGAGTCCGAACTGAAAAATATCCTCTCCGCAAAGAGAGTTCTCGTTTTGTATCAAGGTGATACCTTCATCGGTTGGCTGCGGTTTGGATTATTTTGGGACAACATTCCGTTTATGAATATGCTGTATATTCTGGATGCGTATAGAGGGCAAGGAAACGGGACGAAGCTCGTCTCGTTTGCAGTAAACAAAGAATAAAACCCCGGCGGAGAAAATACTGCATAACATAAGTTCAAACTTTTTATAACATATGACCGAAAACCTATTACTAAAAATAAAGGAGTGTGTTATAATAAAATCGAATAAATGTTATATCAATGGGAGGTCGCTATGAAAAGCTCCGATATCATCAAAGATATACGTTCAAGATTAGGATTGAGCCAAACGGAACTCGCAAAAAAACTGGGGGTTAGTTTTGCTACGGTCAATCGCTGGGAGAAAGGTCGCTGTGAGCCTTCGCAAATCGCTCTCAGCACGATTAAGCGTATGTGCGCTCATCACAATATTGACTATTCACAATTCGAAGGTAACCATATTATCTCCTCCGATGAGATAGTAACTTTATACCACGGTTCTAAATCCGGTATCGTTGGTGATGTTGCGCCCACAAGCCGTGAGCATTGCGACTTTGGCAAAGGCTTCTATATGGGAACGGAAATGGCGCAGCCCTTGACCTTGATCTGCAACTATCCTGATGCAAAGCTCTATACCGTAAAGGTTGACCTATCAGGAATAAAAATTCTTGATATTGAGGTTGGTATTGATTGGGCACTCCTTGTTGCTTACAACAGAGGTAAAATGGATTCCGTAAAAGGAACTGACATCTATAACCGCATAGCAGAAATGGCTGACGGCTGTGATATGCTGATCGGCTTTATTGCCAACGACAGAATGTTTGTTGTGCTTGATCGCTTCTTCAAAGGTGAAATTACCGACGAAGCGCTTATCCATAGCATCTCCGCGTTAAAACTCGGTAAGCAATACGTTGCGCTTACGGAGAAGGCTTGCAAGCAGATAGAAATAGTAGATGAAAGAGTATTAACAGAAGCTGATCGTGAAAAATTAAGAATAGAGAGCGAAGATAACCGTTCCAAAGGCATAGCGTTAGCAGATGAAATATGCCGTCAATACCGCCGTGAAGGACGCTTCTTCGATGAAATATTGAAAGCCGGTGAGTAATATGCGTGAGCTGAACAGACAAGAATTCGGACTCTGTGATATTCAAGGCAGACTGTTTGAATTAGCACTTAGAAACGGATATGACTGCAAAGATTTTATTGAAAAGTTTATGAATAGCAAAACCGCCGCAGCTTTGGACGAAACCTATGACCGTCTGCAGTGGGCCGGTGAGGAATATATCCTTGAAGAGCTGAACGATGAAGTTGGCGGTCTGAAGAAAGCAGGTATTACCTACCATAACGAAATTATGTATTGGTCAGGCTATACCTACCGTTATTGGCGTTATTATACCGGCGAGAGTAGCAAAGAAATGTATGCCATTGCAAACGCCGAAAGAATGGCAACCGTATATCTTGGCTTCCACACCTTAGACGTTAAGATGGCGATAGATAGGTTGAGGGGAATTTAAAAATATCGGAGAGAAATTTAGGTAAAAAAATCGAGCGCCCATAAAGTGAGATCCCTTATGAACACTCGACGATGTCACCGCGATACAAAAAAGATGTCGTGGTGCAATTTTGAAGTAGACTCGAACCGACACGACTTTTTTGACGTTCTGTCCTCTCATAGCTTCGCCTCCACC
>CANQOI010000056.1 GCA_947625435.1 uncultured Clostridia bacterium
GGTCGATGATTTATTCCAAAACTGCATGCTCATTGACTGCTGAGTACTATGTTTTGAGTAAAACGTCGGAAGTCAGGCCCGATTGTAACACAACCGGGCGTAAAATTAAAGTCCTTTATATCAATCGAGTCCGAAAAATGATAATATTTTACGTATGAGCAGCGTGAACCATCCTGCCTTGCCCATATCCTCGCTGAGCACTATCTTCACTCTTCCGAGCTCCTCACCGTCCAGCACATATACTACCTCTCCCACTTCTTCGCCTTTGGTCGCGGGAGCCTGAACGGTCTTTGTTACCTCAACATGCTTTTCTATCCTGTCAAAATCATTTTTATTAAGGAGCAGAGAAAAGTCGTCGGCACATTCCGTCTTTATCTTCTTTTCCTCTCCGTCTTTAATATTAATCTTCCTTACAAACGTGCCCTTCGTCTCTATCTGCCTGTATTCAAAAGACGAAAGAGTATACTCAAGCAGCATCTTGATCTCGGCGGCTCTGTAATTCTCATCCGCGGCTCCTGCGACAACGGCCACGGCACGCGTATTCCCGCTGTTTACAGTCGCCACCATCGTATAGCCGTCTTCATTATTGCTCCCCACAAGGAGTCCGTCGCTCTGTGTGTAAAATTTACCTCTCGTGAGATTGTTCGCAGACACCATAGACGTATCCGCTTCATTCGTGGAATGCTTGAATTCTCCGTATGTCAGCTTGGTAAAATCCGTAACTGACGGATAATTATTCAGAAAATCGCATGCGAGTATCGCAAGATCCGCAGCGGTAGTATACTGATCGGTCGAAATGCCCGTGCAGTCCGTAAACAATGTGTTCTTCATACCGAGCTCTGCCGCCTTTGCGTTCATCATGGATACGAAATTCTGTTCCGTACCCCCTACGCTTTCCGCAAGCACGTATGCCGCGTCATTGGCAGATGCTATGCATACAGCCTCTATCGCCTGGCGTACCGTCAGTTTTTCATGCATATATCCGTTAAGGAATACGCGCGCCCTGCCTTCGGACGCTTCCTGAGCCGCTATCGACACCTCGATCTCGGAATCGAGGGTATAAGTGCCCTTTGCCATGGCTTCGTATGTCAGATACAGCGTCATCAGCTTCATCACATTTCCGACCTTCAAGCGCTGATCCCCGTTTCCGCTCTGGAGCACCTTGTTCGCGTTGGCATTCCCTATGGCATACGATTTCGATGTGACTGTTTCAACAGTTGAGCTCTTGTAGATCTCACCGGCTTTAGTAGATGAAAATTCCGCAGACACAGAACACAAAAGCACGAATGTGTTAAGTACGGCTGCGGCGAGGACCGCACACGCGGCTCTGACTGAAATGCTCCTCTTCCTCCCGATCTTAGACATAAAGAATTCCCCCTTCTGTAAGCCTTCTCACAGCCTCAAAATCAGCAGCAAACACATCCTTCAGATCTCTGTTATATATCTGACTTGCCGGATGATATAAAGGTACGTGTACGGTGCTGATCCCGCATATATTTACGTTTGCAGCCCTGCCGTGGCAGGAACCTATGTCTAATATACCACAGTTTGCGATAAAACACAAAGCCTTAAGAGGAACGGATCCCAGCGTGATTATAAGGCGCGGCTTTATGAATCCGATTTCATCCTCAAGCCAGCCCGTTCCCAACCGCACCTCCGCAGACGAAGCGGGACGGTTCGCGAGCGTTCCGGGCCGCTTGCCCGGCCTTGCAAGACGGTATTTCACGGCATTGGTCATATAAAGGCTTTCTCTTTCTATGCCGGTCGCCTCTAAGATCCCGCTGAGTATCGCTCCGGCTTTTCCCACGAACGGCCTGCCCGAGCGCACCTCGTCCTTGCCCGGTGCCTCTCCTATAAGAACGGTTTCCGCATTTTCGGGACCGTATCCGAATACAAAATCGAGCTCTCCGGCAAGCTCCGAAAGTTTTTCATCTCCGGATATGATGCCTTCAAGCTCATTCTTTCTGAAAATATTTATTTCATTCAGCGATTTCATCTATCTTCTCCCTCACGGCCTTAAGATCGCGCCACATGAAGATCTTCTTTGATTCATCTCGCAGAAGCGCAGCCGGATGATACGTCGCGGTAAAATAGGTCCCCTTCCTCTCAAGCCATTTGCCGCGCACGGCCGTTATCTTAGCATCCGGACCTATAAGGTTCACGGACGCCACGGAGCCGAGGCACACCACTATTTTCGGCCTTATAAGCCTGAACTGCTCTCTTAAGAACGGTATGCACGCGCCGGCCTCATCAGGCAGCGGATTTCTGTTCTGAGGCGGACGGCACTTGACTACATTCGCTATATAATACATATCCGGTCTGAAATCAAGAGCTTCAAGAGCCGTATCGAGCAGCTTGCCTGCCTGCCCCACAAAAGGCAGCCCCTGCTCGTCCTCCTGAGCGCCCGGGCCCTCACCCACAAAAAGTACGGGCGCATTCATGTTGCCTCTGCCTATGACCGCATTTTTCCTTGTGGCAGAAAGTCCGCACCTGGTGCAGCTGCGGCACAGAGCGTTGAGCTCGTCCCAGGTCATGACGCCAGACACTTCACGAGAACGGCCTTCTGTACATGCAGACGGTTTTCCGCCTCGTCAAATATTTCGGCAGCGTGTTTCTCGAATATCTTGGCAGTTATCTCTTCTTCGCGGTGTGCCGGCAGGCAGTGCTGAACTATCGCATCCTTCTTGGCGGCCTCCATAACGGCATCATTTATCTGATATCCCTTAAATACGAGTTTTCTGTCATCGGCCTCCGCTTCCTGACCCATAGACGCCCATACGTCCGTATACAGCACATCGGCATTTTCCGCCGCCTCGAGCACATTTTCGGTGCATGTGAAATTCCCGTTCTCACTCGCCCATTTCATTATATCCGCATCCGGTCTATAGGCTTCCGGGCATGCTACGCTCACATTCATGCCGAGCTTTATGCCACCTACTATAAGGGAATTTGCCATATTGTTCCCGTCTCCTATGTAAGTGAGTTTATTTCCGGATATCGTTCCCTTGTATTCGCGTATGGTCATAAGATCCGCAAGTACCTGACAGGGATGGCAGTAGTCGGTGAGCCCGTTAATCACGGGTATGGAGCCGTATTCGGCAAGCTTCTCAACTTCCTCCTGCCTGTATGTACGTATCATTATACCGTCGAGATAGCGTGAGAGCACCCTCGCTGTATCCTCCACGGGTTCGCCCCTTCCTATCTGAAGGTCATGTGAACTGAGAAAAAGTGCGTATCCTCCCAGATCGTACATGCCCGTTTCAAATGAAACGCGCGTCCTCGTAGATGATTTCTGAAATATCATCCCCAGCGTTTTACCCTCCAGACGTCTGTGCGGTATATTGTGCTTCTTCTCATATTTGAGCTGATCGGCCATATTCAATATGCCGTATATCTCCTCCTTGCTCAGATCCATAAGCTTAAGCAGATGCTTCATTCGCGATTACCTCCTTCAGTATTTGTACAGCCTTTGCAAGCTCCTCATTTTTGATCGTAAGAGGCGGGAGCAGTCTCACACGGTCCTTCGCGCTGAGTACAAGTACTCCGCGCTCCATAGCCTCCTTTATTATATCAGGAGCCGGACGGTCTGTCTTTATCCCTATCATAAGCCCCATTCCGCTCACCGATACAACGCCCTTCGAGCCCTCAAGCTCTCTGAAGATATATTCGCTCTTTTCTCTGACCTCAGAGAGCAATCTGTCGTCTATCCTTGACAATATACTGTACGCTCCGGCGCACGCCGCGGGATTGCCGCCGAATGTGGAGCCGTGGCTCCCCGGCGTGAAAACATCTTCAAGCTTATCCCCGAGCATTGTCACTCCTATGGGAAGCCCTCCCCCTATTCCTTTGGCCGTAGTGACAATGTCCGGCTTTATCCCGTAATGCATATATGAATAGAGCTTTCCCGTCCTGCCGTTTCCCGTCTGCACCTCGTCCGTTATCATAAGAATATCTTTTTCATTTGCGATACGCTCTATGGCTTTCACAAAGTCCTTATCCAGTACATGTATGCCGCCCTCGCCCTGTATTATCTCAAACATGACGGCGCAGCACTGATTTTCTCTCACCAGTCGCTCGAGCTCTTCGGTGTTGTCCGGTTCGCAGTATACAAACCCCTCCGTAAAAGGGCCGAATTTTGTATGGAAGCTGTCCTGTCCGGTAGCGGAAAGAGTTGTTATCGTCCTTCCGTGGAAGCTGTTTCTGAGAGTGATCACGGTGTGCCTTCCCTCTCCGTATTTTTCATAAGAATAAAGCCTTGCGGCTTTTATCGCGCATTCATTGGCCTCAGCGCCCGAATTCCCGAAAAATACCTTCTTCATTCCCGTTTTAAGGCACAAAAGCTCCGCAAGATCCGCGCACGGCTTTGTATAATAAAGATTTGATGTGTGCTGGAGCCTGCCTATCTGCGCCGTCACCGCCTCCTGCCACTTTTCATCGCACATTCCGAAAATATTCACAGCTATGCCGCTGCCCAGGTCTATATATTCCTTTCCGCGGGAATCCTTAAGGAGCGCTCCTTTTCCGGAAACGAGCTCCGTCCGGAAACGCCCGTATGTGTGCGCTATATATTTCCCGTCCTTTTCCATCGTATCGGTAATACCGCTCATAGTATATCTCCTCCGTGTAAAATATCACTCCGTGAACATTGTGCCTATGCCTTCGTCGGTGAGTGTTTCAATAAGTATCGAATGGGGCACTCTGCCGTCTATTATGAATACCTTCTTTACTCCCATACGTATGGCTTCTATGCAGCATTCTACTTTCGGTATCATGCCTCCCGAAATAACGCCGTCCCTCATGAGGAGCGGAGCATCGCTCACATGTATCTGTGAAATAAGAGTGGACGCGTCGTCTTTATCTCTGAGTATCCCGCTTATGTCCGTCATTGATATAAGGCTCTCCGCTTTGAGCATGCCCGCTATGCGCGAAGCCGCGGTGTCGGCGTTGATATTGTAAACATTTCCTTCCATGTCGCACCCCACGGTGGATATAACGGGAATATAACCCTTCTCAAGCACGTCTGTTATAGGCTTTGTATTGATATCTGTGATCTCTCCCACATATCCTAGCTCCGGGGCGAGCTGCCTTGCGCATATCATATGTCCGTCCGCCCCGCTGAGGCCTATCGCGCTGCCGCCCTTTCTCTCAAGAAGATTCACGAGGCTCTTGCTTATTTTACCGGCGAGCACCATCCTGACTATATCGGCCGTTTCCTTATCGGTCACCCTGAGCCCGTTCACGAACTCGCTCTTCTTGCCTATACGGTTCAGCATCTCGCTTATTTCCGGGCCGCCGCCGTGCACGAGAACGACTTTTATCCCTATGAGCGACAGGAGCACTATGTCTCCCATCACGGCGTCCTTCAGTTCATCGTTCACCATGGCATTGCCGCCGTATTTTACGACGATTATTTTATTGTTGTACTTCTGTATGTACGGAAGTGCGTGTATTAGCACCTGTGCGCGCTGTGCGTTGCTGAGTTCAAATTCTGTCATGTCCTGTAATCTCCGTTTATTTTAACATAGTCATATGTGAGATCGCATCCCCAGGCCGTGGCGGAGCATTTTCCGTCTCCGAGCTGTACATTGATTGTTATTTCATCTTCGGAAAGTATCTCCTTTGCCTTTTCCTCCGAGAACGGCACTCCCCTTCCGTTTTTGCATACATTGAGCGTGCCTTTCGCAGAAACGAAGGAAACGTCTATTTTATCCGCATCCACATCCGCCCCGCTGTAGCCTATGGCGCACAGCACCCTGCCCCAATTGGCGTCGCTTCCGAACATGGCGGCCTTCACAAGGGACGAGCATATTACGGATTTTGAAACAGTGCGCGCCGTATCTTCATCGCACGCGCCTCTGACGCTGCACTCGAGCAGTTTCGTGGCTCCCTCGCCGTCCTTGGCGAGCATTTTACAGAGCTTTTCGGTAATCATGCGGAGCGCGCGGCAGAATATATTGAAATCCTCTCCCTCGCCTGTTATTTCCTCGTTGCCCGCCATACCGTTCGCCATCAATGAGACCATATCGTTTGTAGATGTGTCGCCGTCCACACTTATCATGTTGAAAGTGTATTTTACGTCCTCGGAGAGCGCCTTATTGAGCATTTCGGGTGAAACGGCGGCATCGGTAGTTATGAATATGAGCATCGTGGCCAGATTCGGATGTATCATGCCGGAGCCTTTGGCGATACCGCCCATTTTACACTTGCGGCCGCCTAACGCGAATGAAACAGCCGTCTCCTTTATCACCGTATCCGTAGTCATTATCGCTTCAGCCGCATGAAGGCTTCCTTCCGCGCTGTCGGTAAGGCCTTTGTAAAGCTCGGGCAGAGCCGCCTTTACGGGAGTCACGTCAAGCGGGACGCCTATAACGCCCGTTGAAGCCACTATCACATCCCTGTCGTTTATCCCGCACACCTGCGCGGCGGCGCGGCA
The DNA here is from genome assembly GCA_947625435.1 of uncultured Clostridia bacterium. GTDB lineage: Bacteria > Bacillota > Clostridia > UBA1212 > UBA1255 > Egerieisoma. The sequence goes on from CANQOI010000056.1 coordinate 6,434, forward strand.
CATTTCTTCGGCTTTAAATATGCCGTCCTGATTGCATGTGTTGGCATTGCCGCTGTTGCATATCACGGCACGCGCCTTACCGTCTGCTATATTTGCCTTTGTCACGTATATAGGCGCGCCTTTTACTATATTCGATGTGTACACTGCCGCAGCGGAGGCTTCCTTTTCGCTTAAAATAAGTGCCAGATCGCGTTTGCTCTTATTCTTTCGTATCCCGCAGTGTATGCCTCCTGCTCTGAATCCTTTCGCGGCGCATACGCCTTTGTCCGTATATTCAAAATCCATTTTACAGTTCAAGTCCTTTCTTGAGTGAAACGCCCATTTTTATGTTAAGACACTCTACGGCGGCGCCGGAAGCGCCCTTTCCGAGATTGTCGTACTGAGCTATGAGCAGCAGTCTGTCGTCATTTCCGCACACGCATATCCTCATCGAGTCCCTGCCCGCAAGTCCGAGAGCCGATATGAAGCCGCCGGCTTTACCGTCCGTTATATCGTCTTCATAGTAAACGATCTCACTGCCGTATGCTTCTTTATATATTTTTTTAACGGCGTCCGCCGCACTCCCCGAGCCTGTGCTCAGCTGTTCGGCGTAAAGCGGTACGGTCACTTCCATTCCGCTGTAGAAATCGGCTACTATTGGCGAAAAAAGAGGCGTCCTCTCTATGCCCGTCACATATTTCATTTCCTTCAGATGCTTATGGGTCTGAGTGAGCGCGTACTGCCTCGGGGCGTCCAGGAGACCGCTCCTTTCTTCGGATCCGTATTCGGCTATCATCTTCTTGCCGCCTCCGCTGTAGCCTGTTATGCTGAAGCACGACAAAAATGCGTCCTTGGGTAAAATCCCCGCCTTGACGAGCGGATAGACGAGCGCTATGAAGCCTCCCGCGTGGCATCCGGGCACCGCTATGCGTCTGCTTTCTCTTATGCTCTGCAAGTGCTCTTCCGAAAGCTCTGGGAAACCGTAGGCCCAACCGGCGCTCGTGCGGTGCGCCGTAGATGTGTCTATTATGACCGTATCCGCATCCCCGGCAAGCTCCGCGGCTTCTGTCGCGGCAGCGTCCGGAAGGCAAAGGAATGTGAAATCGCTTTCTGTTATCGCTTCCTGCCTGGCAGCCGGATCCTTTCTCACGTTTTCCGGTAAAATCATAAGCTCGATATCGTCTCTGTCCTTCAGTCTGTCAAATATCCTGAGACCTGTCGTGCCTTCTCTTCCGTCTATGAAAACTTTGTATCTTACACTCATTTTTTATCAGCTTCTTCTGTTTATGATCATTTTTCACCGATACGGGCGCGCACGCATTTCACCTGTTCAAGAACGGATGAGGGAGACGTCCCGCCGAACGAGATCCTCTTTAAAACGCATGTTTCGAGCTTTATATCACCGTATATGTCTTCTTCAAAGAGCTTGTCGAAGCTCCTGTATTCGTCAAGTGTGAGGGTATCCGGCACCTTGCCGTTTGCTATGCAGTATGCGACGATCTGACCTACCGTCTTGTACGCGCTCCTGAAAGGCACGCCCTTCCTTACAAGATAATCGGCTATGTCTGTGGCATTTATAAAGCCCTCCTGAGCCGCTCTGTACATATTTTCTTTTCTGACCGTGAATGTCTCCGTCATGGGTATGAAGATGTCGAGGCACATTTTGACCGTATCGAGGCTGTCGAAAACCGCTTCTTTATCCTCCTGCATATCCTTGTTGTATGCAAGAGGCAGCCCTTTCAGCACTGTGAGAAGCGTTATGAGGTCTCCGTAAACGCGGCCTGTCTTGCCCCTTACCAGCTCCGCCATATCGGGATTCTTCTTCTGAGGCATTATGCTCGAGCCGGTCGTATATGCGTCGTCGAGTTCAATGAACCTGAATTCCCATGAAGACCAGAGTATTATTTCCTCGGCAAAGCGTGAAAGGTGCGCCATCACAAGTGAAAATGCGGCGCACAGCTCGACGCAGAAATCCCTGTCGGAAACGCCGTCTATGCTGTTGAGGCAGGGTCTGTCGAAGCCGAGCTCTTCCGCTGTAAAATGTCTGTCTATCCCGTATGTCGTGCCCGCAAGCGCGCAGCTCCCGAGAGGCGATTCATTCATTCTCCGGGCAGCGTCTTCTATCCTCGATATATCGCGCATGAACATCATCGCGTAAGCCATAAGGTGATGACCGAATGTTATGGGCTGCGCTCTTTGCAGGTGCGTATATCCCGGCATTATCGTATCGCTGTTTGCCTCCGCCTGTTTCAGGACTGCGCGTATCAGGCTTTTGATGAGCCGTACCACATTATCGGATTCGTCTCTCAGATACATACGCGTGTCAAGCGCCACCTGATCGTTCCTGCTCCTTGCCGTGTGGAGTTTTTTGCCCGTATCTCCTATACGCTCTGTAAGCTCCGCTTCAACAAACATATGTATATCCTCGCACGTCATATCCGGCTTGAGCCTGCCGCATTCCAGATCGTCGAGTATCTTACCGAGTTCGGATATTATAAGCCCGGACTCGGCGCCCGTTATTATACCGCGGGCGCCGAGCATGGCTGCGTGGGCTATCGAGCCCTGTATATCCTGCTTATACATTCTGCTGTCAAATGATATGGATGAATTGAAATCATCGGCTTTTTTATCGGCTGCCTTTGAGAAGCGACCTTCCCACATTTTTGCCATTGCTCTTGTCCTTCCCTGTTACCGTATCTTTTTCTGCTCCGTGAGCGCTTTTACCTTTACGGGAAGTCCGAAGAGATTTATAAAACCCTCGGCATCCGACTGATCGTAAACGTGATCCTCGTCAAATGTGGCTATTTCTTCGCTGTAGAGCGAGTACGGAGATTTCACGCCGGCATTTATCATGTTGCCCTTATAGAGCTTGAGCGTCACGCTGCCCGTTACCGTTTCCTGTGTTTTATCGACAAACGCGGAAAGTGCTTCTCTTAACGGCGTGAACCACTGTCCGAAATACACGAGCTCCGCGAAGCGTGAAGCTACGAGTTCTTTGTAATGCTGTGTATCGCGGTCGAGGCAGAGCGTCTCAAGCACCTGATGCGCCCTGTAAAGTATCGCTCCTCCCGGTGTCTCGTAAACTCCTCTTGATTTCATTCCCACGAGCCTGTTTTCAACAAGATCGGCAAGTCCTATGCCGTTTTCGCCGCCGAGCTTATTGAGTGTCTCCACTATCCGGACAGCGTCCATTTTATTTGAATTTATCGAAACCGGCACGCCCTTCTCAAAATCTATTGTCACATATGTGGGTCTGTCGGGGGCCTGCTCCGGCGATACGCTCATTTCGAGGAAGCCCGGTTTATTGTATTGAGGCTCATTTGCCGGATCTTCAAGATCCATTCCCTCGTGTGAAAGGTGCCAGAGATTCTTGTCCTTGGAATAATTCGTCTCTCTGTTTATTTTAAGAGGGATATCGTGTGCTTCGGCATACTCTATTTCTTCTTCTCTTGATTTGATCGTCCACTCTCTCCACGGAGCTATTATATACATGTCCGGAGCGAATGCTTTTATCGTAAGTTCAAAACGCACCTGATCGTTTCCTTTCCCCGTGCAGCCGTGACATATGGCATCGGCGCCCTCTGCCTTTGCTATTTCAACTATACGCTTTGCTATCACGGGGCGTGCGAACGATGTTCCGAGAAGATAATCTCCTTCATATCTTGCTCCGGCTTTTACTGTGGGGAAAATATAGTCCTCCACGAATTCTTTTTTGAGATCTTCAATATAAAGCTTCGACGCTCCTGTCTTTAATGCCTTTTCTTCGAGTCCGTCAAGCTCCGTACCCTGTCCTACGTCCGCCGAGACCGCTATTACCTCGCAGTTGTTGTAATTTTCTTTGAGCCACGGTATTATTATCGATGTATCAAGTCCTCCGGAGTACGCGAGGACTACCTTCTTGATGTTCTTCTTATCCATTTCAAAATTCCTCCGTTGAAAATATTCAAATTTCTGCATATTTATACATTATTATGCAAAGTATGTCAAGTAAAAAAATCACCCGCGTACGATTGTATACAACGGGTGAATAATGCCGGTCATGTAAAATCAATATCTGCGCTTTCTTGCAGCCTCTGACTTCTTCTTCCTTCTAACGCTGGGCTTCTCGTAATGCTCTCTCTTGCGAACCTCCGCAAGCACGCCGGATTTGTTACACGATCTCTTCCATCTCTTAAGCGCACTGTCAAGCGATTCGTTCTCTTTAACTCTTACTTCTGACATCTAAATCCCCTCCCTCCAACGGCGGCAGTTGATGGCATACCAATAAGTGTATCTCATGCTATTACCAAAACCACGTCTTTAGTCTCATCTTAATAAATATGTCTCGGTACGCACTTCGCCGCATCGCGCATGCACCGTGCGAACCAGTCTTCAGGATTATACAACCAACGCATATCGCTGTCAATAGCATTTTACGTGCTGCGCACCTCAACAATAAATTTTCGTTACGGATTACTCGCCGGAAATGTTATGCCTGCATACTCATATATCCTTCAATTTATTGATTTCGCAGACGGAAAGCTCTGTAAGCTCCGATATCTCTTCAACACTTTTGCCCATCTTGAGCATCTTGAGGGCTATGCTGACAGAACGCTGTTTCTCGCCTTCAGTCTTTCCTTCTGTAAATCCAATGATCTTGCCTTTGGAGTATCCTATATTTATGCCCTCGCTTCTGCCCTCTTCCTTCGCTTCGCTCATATCCAATTTGTATTTAAGTGCCAGCAGCATATCGTCGTGCCTCCATTCCGACCTCTTGGTCATTTCAACAGCCTTGTCTATCTCCTTGATAAGCTCCACGTCCGTATTCCGTGCGTCGTATGCCGACGTGTTGTTCATGTATCTCAGGAGCTCCCGCTGATCGCGGCTTATATCTCCTATGTACCCCGTTGTATTAAAAAATATCTTGTATGCCTCATCGTTAAGCAAGATATTTTTGTTCTCCCTGCATATGTTCTCAAACGAATATCTGTAAAATCCTTTGCCGAACGGGTCGAATTTACATATGAATATTATATAGCTCGGCCTCAGCATTGAAAACTCGTCTCCCTTTTGCAGCTGATTTATATCTATATGAGACTGATACAGTCTCGCTCTCTTGGGAAGATGTCCGCTCCTCCGGCTCCGCAACATATCTTATCTTGTCTATCTTATGTTCGGGAAAGAGGCAGCTTACGACCCCTTTGCATATTTCCTCATTCTTCATCACATGCGCGAACATGTAATCATCTGTGAT
>CANQOI010000057.1 GCA_947625435.1 uncultured Clostridia bacterium
TCTGCCACCTCAGACGTAAGGGAATATACTCGGACATACACATAGTCGGAAGGCTTGACAAGGATACAACGGGAATAGTGCTGATAGCGAGAAACGCATACGTTCAGGAAGAGCTCAGGAAGAGCGCATGCGCCGGCAGCTTTGAGAAACGCTATATAGCCGCCGTTTCACCTCCGCCTCCGTGCGACGCGGGCGTGATAGACGCACCCATAGAGCGCGACAGGGAAAGTATCATAAAGCGTAAAATATCGCCCGAAGGCGCGCGCGCCGTCACGCATTACAGAGTTATGTACAGAAATGAAGCGGAAGATTACGCGATAGCGGAATTCGTGCTCGAAACGGGCAGGACGCACCAGATAAGGGTGCATACGAGCTATATGGGCTTTCCCGTGATAGGCGATACGCTTTACGCGCCGGAAGGCGACAGGTTCGGCGCTCCCCACCAGCTGCTGCATGCATATAAAGTATCATTGACACATCCGGTCACGGGCGAAAGGCTCGAGCTCACTGCGGATCCGCCGCCGGAGTGGGGGAGATTCGCGGAAGCTGTTAAAGATATACCGGATATGAGACTTTAATTCAGCGACCTCACGGCCTCGTACATGGCTTTTACGGAGTTTGCGTACTGCGTGGGCGTCATTCCCGTCGCTTTCTTAAACGCGCGTGAAAAATAATGTACCGACGAATACGAGAGCAGCTCCGCTATTTCGGTCACGTTGCGGTTATCCTCCCTCAGCATCCTCTTTGCGCGCTCTATCTTACAGTTTGAGAAGAATTCCATAGCCCCGCAGCCGAGCTTTTCGCCGAAAAGCTTCTTTACGGTGGAAGAGCTGAGCGAAAATCTGCGGCACAGGTCGCCGAAGGATATATTTTCGGTACAGTTCTTCTCAAGATAATCACACATATCGTGTATGCGCCTGTCGTCCGTGCGTACCTTGGGGAGCTTAGTTATGATGCCGTTTTCGGAGCCGCTCCTTATGAGCTTTATGAGCAGCAGCTCAATGTATATCTTTATCAGCTCCTCGCTTCCGAACTGGGCGTCCTCGCGCCTTGTGAGATGCGCCGTATAAGGGTCGCCGAGAGGATCCGAAAACGCCCTGCGCGCTTCGGTTATAATGGATGCCAGAATGCCGCGTATGTCGTCGCCGCACCTGATTATCTCACCGGCTATTGAAAAGAGCTCCTCGGAGTGGCATGTGAACGTGACTATGACGGAATTGGAGGCTTCTTTTCCGTCACAGCGTATATTGTGAAATTCCATAGGCTTGTGAATGTACATATGACCCTGTCTGAGGAGCTTTTCGCTGTTGCCCGCCGTTATATAAAAATCTCCCTTGTCGGCGAACACGATCTCCCAAAAATCGTGCGCTTCACCGGAAAAGGCAAAATTTTTAGTGTACTCAAAATAATGAACGGTTATTATGTTCTCCACCGTAACGGGCAGTACGGGCACGGTGGCCGTATAATCAGTCATATAGGTCGCCTCCTTAACGTGCATTATAACGGCTTGAATATTTATTCACAATAGTAAGTGGCCGAAAGTGCAAAAACGAAAGCTTTATGTATAAAGCGAGCTGCCTGCGCGGTGGTAAAATATTTTCAGCAGAATATGTTTTACGGAGGCGTTTAAAATGGCATCGGGAAAAGGAAATATAACAAAAATGCTGTCGGAGATATCGGAACAGCCGCGGGTGCTGGCCGGCTTTAACTCACTGAATGCCGGATGTCTTGAGTCTCTTTCAGATGAAATGAGAGCCAAAAGTATAAAACATGTCATATTTGCCGCGCGCGGAACGTCGTATCACGCCGGCCTCTACGGACAGTATGTACTGGCGGTAAAATGCGGCATGCCCGCATCGGCGGCGCTCCCTTCCTGCGTCACGCTGTATGAGAGCGCGCCTTTTACCGAAGACGATCTTGTGATAGGCGTATCTCAGTCGGGACAGGCTGCGGACGTACTGGAGGTGCTGGAAAAGGCAAAGAAATGCGGCGCCCTCACGGCGGCGATAACAAATGACGGCTCAAGTCCCGTCGCCGCGTGCGCGAAATATCACATAGACTGCGGAGCCGGAGAAGAGGTCTCCGTGGCGGCCACAAAGACATTTACGGCGCAGATGAGCGGCGTATTGCTCCTCGCCGCGCATATATCGGGCGACAAGGGTATAACGGAGGCATTTGAGAGGCTTCCCGATAAAGTTAAAGAAACTGAGGATATGTGCGTCAGGGATATAGACGCATACGCGGAAAGATACATAAATACCAAGGACGGATTCATCGTATCCCGCGGGTTCATGTACCCGGTGGCTCTTGAGGCCGCCCTTAAGATGCAGGAGACGTGCTATGTGAGGATGAAGGGGTATTCCGCCGCCGATTTCATGCACGGGCCCATCGCTCAGACGGACGCGGATACGAGCGTTATAGTTCTTGCACCTTCCGGCAGGACGTTTGACGACTGCGTGCATGCCGCCGGGCGCATAAGAAAGGCCGGCGGAAATGTACTTACCGTGACGGACAACAGAGAGCTTGCGGGATCGGATCCGTGCTCCGTGCTCCTTCCCGATACGGGAAGCGAGCTCACGTCGCCTTTCGTGTTCGCCGTATTTGCGCAGATGCTGGCGGAGCGCCTCTCGTGCCTTAAAGGCCTCGATCCGGATAAGCCGAGAGGGCTGAGCAAGATAACAGTTACAAAGTGAGCGGCCGCAGCATATGGCCGATATTTTCAAGGAGGGTGTGCTATGGAGTTTTATAATGAAAATGCCGTACTTTATATACCGGACGGCGCTTCCGAGAGCGAGGCGCTGCCGCGTACGACGGATCTGTGCGTTGCGGCACATCAGGATGATATTGAGATAATGGCTTTTGCGCCTATAGTAAAATGCTTCGGAAGATCCGACAGATGGTTCACGGGCGTGGTGCTCACTGACGGGGGCGGCTCGCCGAGAACGGGCCCCTATGCGGATTACACCGACGGGCAGATGAAGAAGGTGCGTATAGAAGAACAGAAAAAAGCTGCGGATACGGGTAAGTATTCCGCTCAGTTCATGCTGGGCTACGAAAGCTCGTGCATCAAATCCGCAGATAAGAGCCGGAAAGCCGTAGACGAGCTCGCAGCCGTGATAGAGGCCTGCTCGCCCGACATACTTTACATGCACAACTTCGCCGACAAGCACGATACGCATACGGCGGCCGCACTCAGATGCGCCGAAGCCGTTATGCGCCTGCCCGAAAACAAAAGGCCGCGTAAAATATATTCTCTCGAGGTGTGGAGAGGCCTTGACTGGCTGTGCGACAGCGATAAAGTATGCCTCGATACATCGGAAAAGCCGGAGCTTGCAAGGGCCCTCCTTAATGTATACGAAAGCCAGATAGCGGGAGGCAAGCGCTATGACAGCGCGGCGATAGGAAGAAGGCTTGCAAACGCCACATTTTACGCCAGTCACGATACGGACAGGCTTGAGAGCTGTTCGTATGCCGCCGACATAACGGATGAAATATACGGCGGCAGTAGCCCGGAGGATATAATATGCGGATACATAAAACATTTTGAGGAGGATGTTCGTTCAAGAATAGGGAGGCTGTCGTAATGAAACGGCCCGACCTGAATATCAGATTAAAGAATGTGCCCGAGCTCGATCCGCATTTTGTGCCCCTCGGACTTTACACGGATGAATTTACAAAGGATGCCGGCGTGCCCGTAAGGCTCGCTTTTGAAAGGGAGAACGGCAATATCGCCGTTTTCGACACGTTCATACACGAAAACGGCCCGTCGTACGACGCGTTCGCGGCATCGGAAGACGCGTTCTGTATAGAGCGCACCGTAAAATTCATGCTCTGGAGCGCGGGCGCTTTCCGCATATATGTATGCGGCAGTGAAAATGCCGCAAAGTACATAAGCGGCATATACTCCGAAAACGGGGCGCGCTCATTTGACAGAAAAACAATGGAGCGCATATACGAAAGACCCTTTGAAACCGTGTATCTCCCTCGCTGCGGCGACATAGAGCCCTCCGGGGGCGCGCCCGAAAGAGTCAAGAGCACCTGCGGCGTGCGCATAGGCATGGATATAGGGTGCAGCAATATAAAGGTATGCGCGGTGTCGGACGGCAAGACCGTTTTTATGAAAACTTACCCCTGGAACCCCTCCGAAACGGCCTGCGCGGATATGATCATAGAGCGCATCGCCGATTCGCTGAATGAAGCAGCGGGTGCCCTGAAGGGTTCCGCGCATTCGACGGATCATGCCGTGGATAAGATATCCGTGAGCACCGCAGGTGTATTTGTAAACGGCAGAACGCGCATATCGTCTCTTTTCAGGAGCGTTCCGCCGCATGACCTTGAACGCAGGATATATTCGATATATCCCGACATATGCGATGCATTCAACAGAAAAACGGGATGCCGCGCCGTGCTTTCTGTCATAAACGACGGCGACGCCGCGGCTCTTTGCGCGGGACTTCCGGACGGACTGACCGATGTTCTCGGCATATCCATGGGTACGAGCGAGGCAGGCGGTTATGTAGACGGAAACGGCAATGTAACGGGAATGCTGAACGAATTTGCTTTTATGCCTCTCGATGTGGGCATATTTCGCGAAAACGGCGGCCTCTTTGAAGATAAGCGCGATGAATGGTCGAAGGATCTCGGCTGCGGCGTAAGATATCTTTCATCGGAAGCCGTCGTGAGGCTCGCGGAAAAGGCGGGAATAGCTTTTGAAAGCGGCTTCTCGCTTCAGGATAAAGTCATAGAGGTACAGAAGCTGGCGGGCGCAGGCGACAGACGCGCCGAAGCCGTGTTTGAAACGGTGGGCTGTTATCTTGCCCACTCGGTTTATACCTATTACAGATTTTACGGGATGAAGCATATTGCCGTGATGGGCGGCGTATCCGCAGGACCCGGAGGCGATATCTTACTGAGAAAATGCAGGAACGTTCTGGCAGATGAGTATGCCGACATGTACGGCGATATAGATCTTATCGTACCGCCGGAGGACATGAAAACGTACGGACAGTGCCTTGCCGCCGCTCTGTATTAAGAGCGCTTCTCTGAGAGTTTTTATCAATTCTTAAGCTTTAGACAAACACGGACAAAGCGGCAGTTTTCATATATTTTACTGTATGGAAATGATATGCCGGTGATAGCATGGGATACTTTCAGGGAAGCAATCTTTTCCCTAAGCCGCTTGAGGCCGAGGAGGAAGCCGAATATATAGATCTATTTCACAGCGGAGGGGATAACGAAAGAGAAAACGCGAGAAATATACTTATTGAGCACAATCTGAGGCTTGTGGCGCACATAGCCAAGAAATATTCGTCGCCCGTCATGCCGCCCGACGACCTCATTTCGGTGGGCACGATAGGTCTTATAAAGGCCATATCCACATTCAGGCCCGATAAAGGGAACAGATTGGGAACGTACGCCGTAAGATGCATTGAAAATGCTATCCTATCATAACGGCTACATTTGGAGCATACGGTGAAAATCAAGCTCCCTCCGATGAAAAATGGCGCGTATTTCGCCGCTTGAGTAGCCGTTCTTATTTGATGGTGCAAAACATATCGGGAGAGGTAAAATTTGCTCCCTTGTTCATTCACAGTTTCCCGTTGCTTGCACCACACCATTTGTTAGAATCCGAGAAATTCAATATCCGATTCTCTGATCCGTCGGAGATAACCGAGATTGCGGACAAGCTCCGTTATCACAGATACCGAAAGGCACTCTTGCAAAGAGAGGTTGCGGACTACATAGGCATTGACCGCAGCACTTATATCCACTATGAGGAATACGGGCGCGACTACTACCCGTTAGATAACATGGAAAAACTTGCCGCCCTGTTCGGTGTCCCCGTAACGGAATTGCTTGATGACTTCAATATGTTCTTGTATAACGATCAAGGCAAGCAGATACGCAAAAAGCGGTTGGAATTGAATATGACACAGCGCGAATATGCTGATATGCTCGGTGTTCATGTCGGTAATCTGAAAAAATGGGAACAGAACAAAGTGCGTATTTTCAAAAGCACATGGGAACGTTTCTTCAAATAAGAGCGAAAAGGAGGATTTGATTATGAAAAAACTTGTTAGCTGCGCCTTTAACTTCGATACTGTCTGCGTGGAGCTGAAATTCTCTGACGGCAGTATGATAGTCATTGATACCATTGCCGTTGAAAATGAGGTTGCACGGAATATGTATGAACGGTCAGAGCTTGACTACCTTATCTACAATGCACCGCTTGAATATGCCGACCTTATTTTGAACGGCGACCCCGAAACATACCTAAAAGCCGTAACTGAATATAAGCCGCTGGACTAAACACAGAAAAAACAGGCAAGGCAGATCACCCCACAAAAGGGCGTCAGCCTTGCCTGCTTCAATTTATTCAGCGTTGCTCTTTTTATCTTCCTCGCAACCGTCAAGAATGGTTTGTGCGATTGCGTCAATCAATTTTAGTTTTTGCTCTGTGGGGCAATTCAGCTTTTCGATGTACTGCGCCACATATTCAGCGTGGAACTTTGCCACACGAGCGTCAAATAACGCCTGCTTTTCGGGTGTTTCGGGATAATGGACAATTATTTCGATAGCAGATCCCCCTTTCATGGGCTACGGTCATATTTCAATTTTATGCGGATAGGCTTGTCTGATATGAGTATCAGAGGTTGAGGATTCGAGCCGCTTTTTTGAGGTTTTCGGCTGCGTTGCCACGGCGAAAGTTCTCGCCGTCAAAGAGGACGGGAACGCATACCTCTAAAACGCGGTCATAAATGCGCCGATCATCGAGGTCGGTTGCTTTCTGCATAACAGACAGCGCGATATTGGTTGTGATAATCATAGGCTTGTGGGAGAGCAAGCGGCGGTTGACTATATCGAAAACGCGCTCCTTGCCATAGCTTGTATTTCGTTCTGCGCCTAAATCATCAAGAATGAGTAAGTCGGGGCGTGTAATCCGTTTTAAGTAGCTGTCGCGGTCTGCTCCAAAATTGCCCTGCATACGGTTGACTACATCAGTCATATCGACATAGAGAACGAAAATCATGCGGTCAATCAGAGCGTTTGCGATACACCCTGCGGCGTAGGACTTGCCTGTGCCGACATTCCCGAACAATAACAGCCCGATACCCTCACGGCTGAAATCGTCCCATTTCTCGGCGTATTCTTTTGCTTTAATAAGCTGTTTTGTCATAACAGGCGCATTATCGAAACGCCACGCGGCGGCGGGAATATCGCTGAACGCTTCGGAACGTAAGAGATTGATGTGGTTGATTCGGTTAAACTCTCGCATTTCAGCCTCGCGCCGTTCTCTTTCCTCGGCAGCACACTTGCAATCGGTTGGGTGTCGGTCAATCCCATTAAAGCGGTGCTTTTCTGCGAAGTACGCTTCTTTTGGCGTATGGCACTTGCCGCAGTATTTCAGCCCATCTTCGGGATTGATATAATCATCGGGCGCGGTGTTCGCCGCGTCTGCGGTATCAATGATAGCGGACAAAATAGGGTCAATATTCATAGGCAATCTCCTTTATCGGTGTATTCGGAATCGTAGTTCTTGACGGGCTTGACTTTGTTATCCTCGTCAAGCCATTTTCGGATAGTGGCGTAATGGTTGGCGTAGTGCTTTCCGTTGACCTCCATATATGCTGACAGGCGGTTGATGTAGTCGGCGTACCTATCGGGATAATCAGCTTCAAGCGCGGCAAGTTGCTTTTCGGAGAGAAAAACATTTTGATACTGACCGTAGCGGCGGCGTATCTCTCCTTTTTCTGTCGGAATCATATTTTTATATTCTTGTTCAGTATTACTTGGGGGTAGATTTTGCCCCATACAAGGTGAAGTTTCCTGCACTTCCATAGGGCAAATATTTCCCTCTGGTGGTGAAGAAATCTGCACTCCATCGGGCAGTTGTAGGAATATGTGGTTAGCCCTGTTCCAACCTTGACGGATACGGGTAATCAGCTCTGCGTTTTCTAATTCGTTCAGCGCGGTTTTTACTGTTCTTTCGCTCCTGTTAAGGTCATCTGCCATCTGCTTTATCGTGTAAATGACATACACGTTTCCGTCCTCTGATGCCCAACCCGATTTTTGTGAAAGCAAGGTGCGGTTAAGCAGCAGCCCGTAGAGCAGCTTCGCATTTATCGAATGTTCGCTTGCGATCATAAACCGTGGCAAAGGTATGAATGGAGGGAGTGGAGTGTTTTTCTTAAAAAATATCATTCATCACTTCCTTTCAGCGCAGACGGTTAAATCGTGTGTTCCTGTTTCTTGGACTTATCGGGGGTAGGCTCTCCGTGAAGCTCTGCTAAATTGTGCTGAATGGTGGAAAGCTCCTTATGGCGGGATTTTTGTTCGTGGTAGGCGTTATAGGCGGCGTTTTTCTCTGCAATCAGGCGTTGGATTTCGGCACGAATAGCGGCATTTGTTGGCAGTTTCTTGATACCATGTGAATCGAAATAACGGCGGGCGGATTCATAGATGATAAAATCAGCTTCGTGTTTCTGCCTGTATGCGGTGCGGTCTTTTTCCTTTTTGATGGCATTGATACCCTTGCACACTTCTTTCGTTTTGACATATTTGAGAATCCAATCCTGGAGCGTTTTCTGCTCCGCAATTTTTGGGTCAAAGGCTTTCGACTCAGCATAGCTTTTCTGCATACTGGCTTGGGAGGTAGCAACTGCCGAATCCAATTCATCTTTCGAGGAAAAGCCGTATTGCTCATAGGTGGCATAAGCTTTTGCCATTTGTTTGAGGTTGTGGACTTTTACCCATCTTTCATAACCAACGCCTTTACCCTCGGCGCGTTTGGCTGCAATATCCACGGTGCGCTGTATGCCGTCATTTTTTACTGCGGTCTGCTTTTCGTGAAGCCGTTCCATCACGCTACGCTTGGGAGCATTTTTGTCGGCTTTGAGGGCTGCGGCGCGTTCCTCGACAACCCTGTGTGCGTTCTGCTCCAAACGGGCAAGAACGGCGGCGCGGTCAAAATCATCACCGAGCTTTCTTGCTGTGATGGGTTTGGTGCGGTCGGGTGTGAGGTAAGACAAACGCCCTCGGCTCTCCTTGACGGTTATACCTTGCCGCAAAAGCAAAGTGGAAAATTGCTCAAAGGTGGTTGAGGTATCAAGTACAGCCCGTAGCGTCTGCCGTAGCTTCTCCTTGTCGGTTTCAAATTTTGTGGTGCGCGGTGTCAGCCCTGCGGCGGTGATTTCTGCGTTTCTTTCATCAAGGGCGGCTTGTCCCTTTTTCTGCGCCCAATACTCGCGCTCGGTAACGCGGTTTGCGCTGCCGTGGAGCAGATTAATCTGATAGAGGTTTTCGCGGTGGCACATCTCCATCACTTCGGATTTGAAATATTCCATTGCCGCGTCGGTACACCGATGCTTGCAACCGGCTTTCGTATCGGCGGGTCTGTCCATGTACGGGAGCAACGGGACTTCCTCTGTTCGCAGAGAATTGATAACGATATGAACGTGGATATTGCCGCTGTGGTTATGACCGTCGGGGTGGGTGCAGACAATGGCTTGGTGTCCGCGAAAATGTGTTTTGCAAAATTCCTCGCCAAGCTGCTGTGCCTTATCGACGGTCAATTCGTTGTCTGTGCTGTCCCGTGGGTCAAAGGAAATAATGTAGTGGTGGCTTTTCACATCTTCGTGTTTTTGGTTTTTGCCGTAGCGGAGGTTAGCCCGCATACAGGCGATAGCGAAATCTTCATCACCGCACCCTATCGTGGCAATTCTGAAATTCTCGCGCCGTATGAGCCGCCCGTTTTCGTCAAGCGTGGGCTTCATGGAAACCTCGTCGTGGGCAAAGGTCAGATATTTTTCGGCTGCGCCGTAATCAGCATTTTTAGAGCTGATATGTTTGAACGTAGCCATTCAGTTCACCTACCTTTTGCAAGACTTCATATTTGAGTGCTGCGAGATCTGAAGCGGCAGCGGTTATCTCGTCGGCAAGCTGTGGGTATGGTTTTTTCCATTCGTTCAGCGTCCGCGCTATCTGATTGATGTTGTTGCCGATCTTGCCATACTCGGCAACGAGCTTTCCGAGCGTGGCAAGCACTTCATCGTTGACGGGGTTGACACGGATAATCGGTTTGACAACCGCGCCGTCAATGGCTTGCCGTATAAATTCGGATTGGCTCATTTCGTAATTTTTCATTCGCTCCAAAAAGAAGCTGTGTTCTTCTTCGGTCAAGCGGGTCTTGACCACGAAAGTGCGCTTGGGTGTGTTGTACGTTTTTGGCATAGGCATAAACTCCTTTCACTTACCATCTTTTTTGAGGCTGTTTTTAAGGGCGTTTTTGAAAAATTCTTTCACTTTACAACGGACATTTTTTCGGCGTTTGTCCGAGGCATTTGAAAAGTTCCTCTACTTAACATCTTTTTTCAGCCGTTTTTGCACCCCATTTTTTGCGGGTTTTGCAAAACAACAATTTTCCGTGGACGGATTTTTGCGAGAAAGCGTAAAAGTTTGGTTATTCGCTTTCCACCTAACCCACCGTGGAAAGCGGTTTTGCAAGGTAGGGCGCAAAACTTTTTCAAATTTTCTCTTGCTCCCTACAACACCGCAGATGGCAGAATTGCCAAACGGAGCGAGAGGAAAATTTGCGGCGTTAGTCGTCAAGCAGGGTTTGGGGAAGGCACTCCCCAACAAGATCACCACAAGGGCGAAAATGAGCAGTCGGCGAAATTTGGCACCGTGGTAGAATCTTGCTCTAACAACTTCCGCTATCCTCTGAACGGGGATTTTTGAAAAGTGCTTTCACTTATTCGGAATTTCAAAAGGCAAAAATCAACGGTCTGCGTAAAAATTATTTCTAGATTTTTTAATTTCCTCAAAAATACCTTTCATTGTATTCGGAATTTCAGAGGTGTCTTTTTCAACCGCTTGCTGAAATTTTTTGGGAAAACTTTTGATTAGGAAAAACTCCTTCTACTGGTTAGGACATTTACGCCGCGAAAATCAACGGGCGAAGAATACAATTTTTGAAATTGGCAATAAAAAATGCGCCCTCGATTTTTGAAAAACGAGAGCGCAGGACTTCTGCGATATTCGGTTGTATGACGGCGGGCGAAGCAACCGCCTATTCAAGTTGGAAATATTTTTTGAACAATTTCTATACCTCTTGATTTTGTTCGCATTTACGAGTATAATCCCGTCTTTGACAGTTACAGAAAAGTAAAGTGGCCGAATCGCCAGTAAATACAGGCGTTCCGACCACTTTG
>CANQOI010000058.1 GCA_947625435.1 uncultured Clostridia bacterium
ATGTGTCCTTTGCCTCATCGATACAGACAGTGACAGGTGTGTTTTGCTTACTTGATCCTTCCCGGTGCCATCTCCATGACGGATCGCTTCCCTCGAAGCCCGGATCATCGGCACTCTGCAGTGTCCAGCCTCCTGCCGGCGTATATAGATTTATGAATGAGGGAGATTCGGCGGCGAGGTAATCCGTGGCCTCTATCTTTATGTGCTTTGTTGTAAACGATACGCTCTTTTGTTCCCATGCAAAGAATGAACCGTTGCGTATATTGAATGTACTTATATATTCTCCGTTACTGTTTTCGTAATATATGTTATAGCCTGCGCTTGTCGGTATATTGTAAGAATATACCGCTCTTCTCACCTTTACCTCATCGTCAAATTCGATAATCACATAGTCGCCCGCTTTGGTCGAGGTCCAGTATGACGACGGCACATTTGTGCTTCCCAGCTTGTAAAATGAGAAGACTGAGCATACGGACACCATTATGAGGAGTATCATAAGATCTTTTCTGCCTATGCGCGGATTCTTCTGTGACAGGGGATTTGAATTTTTAAACGATTCTTTATCCGCCCGTCCGGAAAGTATGATCACATACGTTATAAGGCCTATGCTGAGTGCGAAGAAAAGAAGCTTGAACCATGTATTTCCCGATTCCTCTTCGGCAGCTTTTTTTCCGGCTGTAAAAGCCTCCTGACCCTCGGGCAGCTCATCTATCTTTTCTATGCGCACGTTGTCTATATAAGCCGTACCGAAAGACTCGGCGCTGTAGCCTCCTATTCCTATCGAAAGGCTCAATTCCTTCTGACCCGTGACTGTGCGAAGGTATACTGTCACTGTCTGCCATTCCGAAACGCTGCCGTAAAGTCCTCCCGACCTGCCGGCCACATCTATGACTCCCACATTGAGTCCCGCACCGCGTTCTTCTTCGGGAATATCTTCATCTATGCCGTTGTAGAGTGTGTCAAACTGCACTTTATAATATGATTCGGGACGGACGCTTATTTCCTGGTATATTCTGACGTCGTTTTTCGAGCTGCTTTCTATTTTTACGCAGTTTCCGTCGAAGCCGTCCTCGGATATAGATACCGCGCTGTATGACGAGGCGTTTTCGCTTGAGCCTCTGTAATCATATATGCTCCAATCATCGATCGAAGCTCCCGACCCGGAATCAAATCCGGAATTGACGATGCTCCCTGACGCAGAGCAGCCGCAGAGAAGTACGGCAGATACTATGACCGTTAGCATCACAAGTAATATGCGCGAGGCCGAAATGCGCGGGAACTGTTTTGTTTGTTTTTCTTGTTTTTCTTGTTTCTCTTCCATCGGTCGCAGGACCCGCTTTTTATGTGACACTGTAAACGCGCAGTATATTATGATGAGCAGCGCGCATAAAACATTGACCGTTGCCATGATCGTCCTTTGCGTATTTAACGGCGGCCAGTAAAAATAGGCCGCGGTATCGTAGTCTGTGTCTATATATTCCGATCCTATGGAAAGACCGGTCATTACCTCGAGCACTGTATAGAAGTTCGAAATGCTGAGCAGCGAGAATATGCCGAAAAGTATCTTACTCTTTGAATATATGACCGCTATGAGCAGCAGTGCCACTGCGGGGAAGAAGTACCGTTCGTGCATGCGGGGCGCGAATATGGAAACGGAATATATGAGCATGGCGGAGTATAAGTACACGCTGCTGTTTTTGTTTTTGCCCAAAACGTAAAATGCCCCGGCAACAAGACATATCACGACTATCGCTGTCATACCCCATGTGAAGAAGCTCATGCCGAGCACGGGAGTTTTTTCGGTTATCCAATCTGCGTTAATACCGAACAGAGAGTTCAGGATATGCGGTATGGCGGGTGTGTTGTCAGGCACCCAGTTGGCGCCGATGAGATAGAGGAAATTGAATGCGTTCACGCTCGCATACGGATATCCGTTCGCAGTCCCGGTGTACAGTCTTATGAGCCAGCCGAATATGCCGAACCCCTCTCTGAATCCGAAAGGAAAAACGATCACGAACACAGTTACGGCGAAGGCGCTTATCGCGTATGCGAAGCGCATGAGACGCTCGTAAAGAGGCTCGTTGCTGTTTCTGATGAGCTGCCGTATAAGAGCAAAACCGAGCATAGGCACGAAGAATATGCCCTGAGGCTTGAGCGTTACGGCAAGCGCCAGCATCACGGCCGACATGCCGTAGCGGTCTTTTTCTATGAAATATGCCGAAAGTAAGATGAGCAGAGTAAGTATGGAATCCACCTGCCCCCAGCATGCGGCATCTATAAGGACTACGGGATTGAACAGCCATACCGAGACCGCGAACATGGTCCAGTTCTTGCTGAGGCGCTCGGAGGCGATCTTGTAAATAATATAAGCTATCACACAGTCCGCGACGATAGAGGGCAGCTTGAGCAGCACATCGAAAAATACGGAATCCATCATATTGAACGTACCGCCGATGCCGAGCACGCTTCCCGCGATACCGAATATATTTCCGAGACATCCGAGTATATAAAGATAATACATGAAAAGGGGAGGGTAGTCCAGATTCATAGCCTTTGCGTCCGCGTAGAAATCCGGGATCCCTTTATTGGCAAGATTAACGCCCCAATACTTGAACAGATTCACATCTATGTCGCATTGCGGCATGGTAAAAGACATTACCAGTCTCAGTCCGAAGGCGAGAAGTATGAGATAAAGCACTGCTTTTTTAGCGGACCGTCCGCTGAATGCGGCAAGAGCCGTATCTTTGCCGTCTATCATGTCCATGAGACTCGGTCTTGTAAGCTCGCTGCATTCCCGCTCTCTTATGACCGCGTATCTTGCGGCAACAGCCAGAAAAGCCGCGGCGCATATCACCATGAGAGAAGCGGCGAGCATCGTATCGCTGTACTTCGACATGGCCTTAGCATTTATTTTGGGCTTTACCGTATTTTCCATGGGAGACGCGTATGCGTTTTCTGGGAGCTCTTCAAGCTGTTCAAGACAGAAATCGTCAAAATATACGGTTCCCGTATTCGTTCCGCCGTAAAATCCGAGCCTCAGCGCCACAGTGAAGCTCGTCTGATCATCTCCCGTGCGCCCGTAGTATTCTATATACGTCCAGTCGTTGCTGCCCGAATACGCGTTCGAATAGTAGTATGTGTCCATTACCGAAATGTTGGCGCCCACATGATCGCCCGCGGATCCGTCGCTCGCGTTTCCCACGTCGACAGTCTTGACCCATACACTCATGCGGTAGTATGTTTTCTCAAGGGCTTTATCAAATGTATACGTGTATCTGGCGTCATTTTCAGACTCGAGGCGTATACCTATGCAGCCCGTACCGTCCATACCTTCGCTTTCGGAATAGAAAAAATCGGCTTCGCCGCTGTAGCTGTCATGCTCAAAGCCCGATGAGCCCGCAGACGGATCATTAAAACCGTTCTGATATATGAGCGCATATTCCGCTCTGCCCGTCAGCATATGAACGATAATGCATATGAGTATGACAGCCGCAGCAGCGCACGCGCCGCATATTATAAGTAGTTTCCTGTTTTTGTATTTCACGTTTTGGACAACCTTTCCACTCGAGCGCCCTGCTCGATCTCTATACTGTCTCTGTACAGAATCTCATGTATGACACAGCCCTTTCGTATGACAGCGCTGTCACAGAAGAGAGTTCCTATGCGGCATGACTCTATATCGGCCGTGTAGCAGTCAACAAAGTCGCTCGTAAGCAGATATTTATCAGAAACGCCGGTAAAACTGTCGCTGCCGCCCGTATCATACATATCGTTATCATATGAAGGAGCATCGGACGAGAATCCCTCCTGAGCCTCTGCCCTGATGCTCTCGCACCGTATTTCCTGAATACGGGACGGTCTGCCGCTCATGATGCTGACGGTATCGGCGGAAAGAACGCCCGAATTTACGACGGCTCCGTTTATTATGCATCTTGACACGCGCAGCTTTGCGCTGCCTTTAACATAACCGTCGCTCTTAACGGAAAGAGACGCGGCGCGGAATGCGGAGCGGAACTTGAACGCCCCGTTTATAACGACCGTTTCGGCGTAAAATCTGCCGTACACGGCCATGCCGCCGAATACGCGCACCGACGACGAGAGCAGCGCGCATTTACAGACACATCTGCCGCGCACCGTGAGCTTATCACACGTAACATCCGCGTCAAAGCAGACCTCGCCCGATATATCGGCGAAGTCCGCATCTACCGCAGACATAAAGCCGGCTGTCCCCGTTACGCGCAGATTGTGACACGAGACAGGTTCGTCCACCGACTGATCGTCCTGTATTACGATACCGTCAAATTCATTCCTCATACCGACGCTGTAAGAGCTTCAAGCTGCTTTACCTTCTCCTCGAAGAGATCCATTGCGTGCTGTATGGGTTCCGATGTGGACAGGTCGACGCCTGCCTTGCGGAGTATCTCCATGGGATAGTCGCTGCCGCCGCTCTTCAGGAATGTCATATACTTGTCAAGCTTGTCGCTGTCTCCGCTCAGTATCCCGGACGCGAGTATGGTGGCCGACGAGAAGCCCGTAGCGTATTTATACACATAGAAGGCATTGTAAAAATGAGGGATCCGCGCCCATTCCATGGCTATTTCCTTATCTATCTTCATTACCTTCTTAAAATATTTCTTCTGGAGTCTGTAATACATGGAGCAAAGAGCGTCGCATGTGAGCATTTCACCCTTCTCATACATCTTGTGCGCCTGCTTTTCAAACTCCGCGAACATGGTCTGACGGAAAACGGTAGCCCTGAATTCTTCGAGATAGTGATTGATGAGGTATGCCTTCTCGGTGTCATCCTTTGAATTGTTCAGAAGATATTCCATGAGAAGATTTTCATTGACCGTGGATGCCACTTCCGCCACAAATATCTTGTATTCGGAGTACTGATACGGCTGATTCCTGTTGCTGTAATATGTGTGCATGGCATGTCCCAGCTCGTGAGCGAGAGTGAATACGTCTTTTATGGAGCCCTGCCAGTTGAGGAGCACGTACGGGTGACAGCCGTAGCATCCCCACGAATACGCGCCTGTGCGCTTGCCCTGATTTTCGTATACGTCTATCCAGCCGTCCGTGAAAGCCGTCTTGAGCACGGATATATATTCTTCACCCATGGGGCGGAGCGCCTCTATGACGATGTCGCGGGCTTCCTCAAAGGTATATTTCCTTTCGGGCGTTTTGACAAAGGGGACATAAAGGTCGTACATGTGGAGCTTGCGCACGCCGAGCATCTTTTTTCTCAGAACGAGGTACGGTGTGAGCTTCTTTATGTTGGCATGTACCGTTTTTATAAGTCCGTTGTACACCGTAGACGGCACATTGTCCTCGTAAAGAGCCGCGGTGAGGCTCGAGCTGTATTTTCTTATTTCTGAGTAAAATGTATCCGATTTGACGGACGCCGCATATGTGGCGGCGAGAGTGTTCCTGTATTTGTCATATGTGTCGTAAAGCGCTTTGAACGCTCTCTTCCTGAGATTTCTGTCCGGTGAAACGAGAAATGTATTGTATCTGCCGTGCGTGAGCTCCGTCTTATTGCCCTTTTCGTCTGTGAGAACGGGGAATTTGATGTCGGCGTTGTTGAACATGTTGAAAATGTCTCCGCCGGCGGAGCTGATCTCGGAAGTCCGTGCGAGTATCTTCTCTTCGTTCTTGCTGAGCACATGGCTCTTCTTGCGCATTATCTCTTCCAAAATGAAAGAGTATTCCTTGAGTACGGGCTCCTTCTTTACATATCTCTTTACTCTTTCCGTGCTGAGTGTGAGGAGCTCGGGCTCGTAAAATGAAACGGCGGCCGAATATTTTGTGGCGAGGGCGTCCGCCTTTCCCGCCAGATCCTGATATACCGGATCCGCGCTGTCCTCGTCGCGCCTCATGTGTGCGTAAACAAGAAGCTTTACAACATCCTTCTGAAGGTCGAAGACAGCCTCGGTGCATGCGGCCACCGAAGCGGAATTTTTAGTGAATTTGCCTGAATATTTGCGCATTGCATCTATTTTTCTTTCCGTTTCTTTTGCCGTCTTGATCCAAAGATCATTCGATTCGAAAATATCTTCAAGATGCCACTTGTACTTATCGTCAATCTCATCGCGTCTTTTGAGCATGTCCATGTTTATTCCTCCTAAAAATATATATAAATCAAATGCATTTTACAGCGTTTTTAATAAGTTTAGCACAACTTTGATGCGCTGTCCACGGTCTGTTTGAGAAGAACGGATGTTGTGACGGCTCCCACGCCGCCCGGCACGGGAGTTGCGGCTGCCGCCTTCAGAACAGCGGCGTCATGATCTATGTCGCCGCATATTTTACCGTCCTTGAAATTTATGCCCACGTCTATCAGGATCTGCCCTTCGGAAATACAGTCCGCACCTATTATTCCGGCCCTGCCTGCGGCCGCTATCAAAATATCGGCGTCTGAACACTCGCGGCTAAGATCGAGCGTTTTTGTATGACAGACTGTGACCGTGGCATTTCTCTTGATGAGCATTACCGCAAGGGGGAGCCCCACAACGGAGCTTCTTCCTACGACGGTCACTTTTTTGCCCGTGAGTTCTATGCCGTAATGATCGAGTATCTCCATAACGGCAAGGGGCGTGCAGGGAGCCATACCGATGTCCCGTGATGCCGTGAGCTCGCCCAGTGTCTCATAGCACATGCAGTCTGCGTCCTTGGCGGGGTCTATGAGCCTCTTTATGCGCTCCTCGTTTATCTGCGGCGGAAGGGGACGCAGTATCAGTATGCCGTGTACCGATCTGTCGCTGTTCAGCGATAAAATCAGCTCCTCGGCTTCATTCTGTGAGACATCCTCGCTTAAAATGTGCGTTTCCGTTTCGGCGTTCACGGCAGAAAAACGTTTCACGGCATTTTTTTCATAGGATATATCGTCCTTTTTTTCGCCGACTCTTATTATGGCAAGCTTGGGCGTTATGCCTTTTGCAGCCAGCTGCTCTGTCTTTATCCTGCATTTTTCGGATATCGCTGCCGCCACGGGAGCGCCTCTCAATTCGATCATCATCTGTTCTCTCCTTTCAGACGGCTTTCTACGCTGCTGTATATGAGCGCACATCCGGATACGCATCTTTCGGCCATATCCGCCGTCTCTTTATTTATATTTTCGGCGTACGCGCGGTCCTTCATGAGCTTTGTATTTATATATACGTTAAGAACTGCGCCCTCGGCTGCCGCTCTGCACATGGCTGCCGCCACGCCCACGTCGCTCACGGCTATGGCGGATCCTTTTACGGAAAGCTCTGAAAGAAGGGGCAGTATTTCACATGAAGCCCTGAGTATCTCGTACGGCGCGGATACGGCCGTTCTGAGCGCATCCTCGAGCAGCGCGTCTCTGCCGGGCGTGTCCTTCGGTATGCCGTAAGCCTTTGAAAGGGGCTCAAAGCATTCTGCGTCCTTACGGATGAGCGATCGCATATCGTCTGTTATCTCTGCCGTGCGGAGCAGGATCTTTTCTATATCCTCCTGATACTGCGCGTATTTCTTTTTGCCGCTCGTGAGTGAAGCTACCATAGAGCAGAGCGCCGCCGAAAGGCAGCCTGCGAGCGCAGAAGCCCCGCCGCCTCCCGGCACGGGATCGGACGAGCTCAGTTTTGCGGAGAATTCTTTTATTGTCATATTATCCATGTTTTGTCTCCCAATATCAGATTACCGCCTGATTCTATCATAAAACGTGACTGTTCACAATCGGAGCGTTTGACGGCGATTGCAAAACCGCTGAAAATATGTTTTAATATCTGCGCTGCTTCTGTATAAATCGTATAAATTCAGTATCGGGGTAGGGAAGTTATGAAACAATATTTCAGTATGACATTCGGTGTGATTTTACTGACGGCGGGCGTTTATTTCTTTAAAATTCCGAACGGCTTCGCAACTGGAGGAGTGAGCGGCATGGGCACGCTCCTCGGGCGTCTGACTGTGATATCTCCTGCCGCGTGGATAACGATACTGAATGTATCGCTTCTTATTTTGGGCTTTATAATGCTCGGGCGGTCGACCGGTATCAGGACGGTTTACTGCAGCCTGCTTTTCTCCGGCCTTACTCAGGTACTTGAAATATTTGTGCCCATGGACAAGCCTTTGACTGACGAACCCCTTCTTGAGCTTATATACGCGATGCTCCTTACCGCCATAGGCTCGGCTGTGATATTCAATTCGTCGGCTTCTTCGGGAGGCACGGATATCGTAGCTCTCATTCTCAAGAAGTATACGTCTCTCGACGTGGGCAAAGCTCTTTTGTGCTCTGATTTTGTCATTGCCGCCGGCTCGTTTTTTGTATTTAACGTTAAGACAGGTCTTTTCTCTCTTGCGGGACTTTTTGCCAAGGCGTTCCTTGTTGACGGCGTTATTGAAAGCTTTAACAGCTGCAAATATTTTCTGATAGTCACGTCGCATCCGGATGAGATCATCGAACATATCCTTCAGACGCTGCACCACGGCGCCACGATATCGTATGCGGAGGGCGCGTACACGCATGAAAATAAAACGATACTTCACACGGTGTGCCGCAGGATCGAGGCCGTCAAGCTGCGCAAAAAGATCAAAGAGATAGATCCCTCTGCCTTCATCATAATAACGACGAGCAGCGAGATAATAGGGAGAGGCTTCAGGGGAGTGTGATCATGATATCTCTTTTCAGCTTGGCAGTTGGCCGGGCGGTTGGGCAGGCGGCATAAAAAACATTTGACAAACATGTGCTCATACCATATAATTCGAAAGTCTTTGATTGACCGAGGAGAAATCGCCTAGTCCGGTCGAGGGCGCACGACTGGAAATCGTGTAAACCGCAAAACGGTTTCGAGGGTTCGAATCCCTCTTTCTCCGCCACAGGGTGTCCGAAAACTCAGCAAATATGAGATTTCGGACACTTTTTATTTGATTTATTACCCATGTTTTTGTAATTTTGCATTTTTATGCGACAATTTATTTTTGCGTAAATTCAAAAGAAACAGAGGTCATATTGCCTATATTATCTTTTCGTACTCCTACCGGTATGCGTCTGAATGCGCGGCTCTCGCATATCTTCCGGGATCACCTGCGGCAAGAGAAAAACGGCCGCAGGCATATCGATATGAAGCCCCGGCAGATGATTGCGGAGAAAATGGAATGACCGTGCAGTTTCACTTATGCCTTGATATATTTCTGATTCTTGCTGTTCGGTTTATCGGGAATCGTCATTTTTAGCTGTCCGGATTCAAGCAACGGCTTTATATACCTTGAGGTAAAGTTTTTAGTATCTTTAAATCCGCAGAACTCCATAATTTCCGTCTTACTTCTCGGCGCAGAACAAAAATCTAAAACTTTGTCCGGTACGCTTACTTGAGGGTAACTTGAGGGGTAGCATCAAAAAGCGTAAAGCTGTAATCGCTTTTTTTGAACTGCGTTGGCAAAGTGTCGAAGGTCCGGCCGGTTCCGCGTAAAATCAGTTCGTGAAGAATATGATCCGGTGCGGGAACGCTCTCGTTTCCTAAACGGATATACGCTTGCCTGACTCATTTGAAATCACACTCGGTCGCTTCAGCGATCAATTTGAACAGCACTTATTTTTCCTCCCCAATATGGTAATTAAATTCGATCTTGTTCTCACAGCAAAATGCTTTTATGGTGTTAATCGTCATTCTGTTCGGAATATGCCGTCCGTTTTCCCAACGGTTCACGGTAGAAAAACTCACGCCGAGTTTATCTGCAAACGCTTGTTGGGACAAATTCGACTGCCTGCGCACAGATCTTACCGCTTCGCTGAATGTCAAGCTGACAGACCGCCTTCCGGCTATTCCGCGTATTTTTCAAGGTCTGCGACCATATTTGTGAAAGCATTCTCCTGACGCACAAAATCAAATCTCTTATCATCAAGATCTTTCATTCTCAAATTGCATGTGTTGCCTTTATAATTTTTATAAGTTTGTGATTTTTTATATGTCAATCGATTTACCATGGGCGCAGTATAATCCATGTCGTTTAAACCTGCGTCGACAACGGCATATTTGCAGCTCTCTTCAAGAGCTCTCAGGGTGTTTTCGACATCATTCATTTCAGCATATTGAAATGCAATATTAGAATAATAATAGGATATATCATAAGCATAAAAGCTGACATTTCCGTCAGAATACAATCGTTTCAGTATATCGACGGCAAAGTGATATGCTTCAATTGTTTCCTTGTGCGAAAACTGTTTTTTTGAGACCATATTATTTGCTGTCAATGCCGCAGTATGAACCAATGACATAATATAGCTTTGACAGGCTTTGACTCCTTCTTCTCCGCCTAAGACCATGCTTCTTAATTCTTCTCTCGTTGTGTGCAAACTGCCGCCCATATCGGCATAATACAGTGCTTTCTCTTTGCATTGATTCAGTTGACTTTTCCAAAAGAGCCTCCCCGAGCGCAATGATACGCTCTGCCTTATCCATCGGACAAGGATATTCCATATTGCCGTTGATCGCATACATAAGCCCTGATATGACACGGCAATCGTTCGGAAATTCCGCATATGCCTGTTCCCATATTTCAAGATTCTTTTCAATCTCTCCGTTTCGCAGACAGATCTTGCTCTGATCTTCATATTCGCGTATGGCGTTCTCCACCCTTACATGATCTACGCAAAGCAACTCATCAACGGTGATATCGAAGTAAAATGCGATCTTAGGCAGCAAATTAATATCCGGGAATCCCTCGCCCGTTTCACTCAGTTAAGGATATAAGCATGTGTCTTCTCGTTCGTCAGTCAATTTTGCCGACGAAACGGTAATAAATCTCGATCTCCTGCTCCCGAAGACCGTTCGGGTGCTTAATCGCTTCATGCACTACGATCTTTTCAATCAGGGTGTTCAGAAGCTCGGCGGTCAGCTCGGTGGGGTGGGAATAACGCTTTATCAGCGCGAC
>CANQOI010000059.1 GCA_947625435.1 uncultured Clostridia bacterium
AGAGCGATCTCAAGAGCGTCTCCCGTAGCGTCCTGCTCAACGGCAACAAGGCACGGAACGCCCTTGCCCGCCTGATATTCGCTCCTTACGGTGTGGCCGGGTCCTTTCGGGGCTATCATTATCACGTTCACATTCTTCGGCGGTTTGATGCAGCCGAAATGTATGTTGAAGCCGTGGGCGAAAGCAAGCGTCTTACCCTCCGTGAGTCCGGGCTCTATGCTTTCCTTGTACAGCTTGGCCTGCTTCTCGTCATTTATGAGTATCATTATAATGTCGGCGTTCTTGGCAGCTTCTGCAGATGTCATTACCTTAAGTCCGGCGCTTTCCGCCTTAGCCCAGCTCTTGCTTCCTTCGTAAAGTCCTACTATCACATTCACGCCGGAGTCTCTGAGATTGAGTGCATGAGCGTGTCCCTGGGAGCCGTAGCCTATTATAGCCACTGTTTTTCCGTTCAGTTTTGCAAGATTGCAGTCCTGCTGATAGTAAATGTTTTGCATGATGATTATCTCCTTCTGTTATTTTTTATATATCATTTTGAGTTAATGCTTTTTTATCTTTCCATGATGCTGCTGCCCCGTTCGAGTGCCACCACACCCGTGCGGCATATCTCGATTATCCCGAGAGGCTTCATAACTTCAATGAACGCGTTGATCTTAGACGGTTCGCCGGTGACCTCTATGCACATGGCGTCCGTCGTATAATCCACGATTTTGGCTCTGTACACCTCCGCCGCAGCCATTATCTCGCTTCTGCTGTCAGGCGTGTTCCTCATTTTGACCATCATGAGCTCGCGCTCCACGGAGGCTCCGCTTTCGAGCAGTCTCACATTCCTTACATTGTGAAGCTTCATGAGCTGATTTATGATCTGTTCCCTTGCATAATCATCGCCGTTAAGAGTTATCGTTATCCTTGAAAATTCCGGGTCGTCCGTCTCACCCACTGTCAGCGAATCTATGTTGAACCCGCGCCTCATTATGAGTCCCGAAACGCGCGCCAAAACACCGTATTTATTTTCCACATATACAGCGATCACATTGCGCATTACATTCCCTCCTGTTCCTTTACAGTTATCATATCATCTATCGATCCCCCCGGAGGAAGCATGGGAAGCACGAATTCATCCATATCTATCACCGTATCTATAAGGTACGGCCCGTCATGATGCATAGCCGCGTAAAATTCCTTTCTGAACTCCTCTGTTGCGGTCGCTCTGCCCGCCTTTGCCCCGAAGGCCTCCGCCAGCTTTACAAAATCCGTCTTACGGTCAAGCACGGTATTCGAATAGCGCTTTCCGTAGAAAAGCGTCTGCCACTGTCTAACCATTCCGAGAACGCCGTTGTTCATGACAACGATGACTACAGGCGTGTTGTATGTCACTGCGGTCGCCAGCTCATTGAGATTCATGCCAAAGCTTCCGTCGCCGGTTATGAGCACCACTCTGTCGCCGCTGGCTATCTGTGCTCCTATGGCCGCGCCGAGGCCGTATCCCATTGTGCCGAGTCCCCCGCTTGAAGCGAAGCGTCTTGTACGCTCAAAGTCGGCGTATTGAGCCGTCCACATCTGGTGCTGTCCCACATCAGTGGCGATTATCGTATCTTTGTCCTTTATTTCATTTATGATATCGAATATTTTCCTGGGAGTCATAGCGTCCCCCGCCTTTGCCTCGGCGGCTGCGCTTATGCGCTCCGACTCAAGTATGAACGAGTCAACGATGCGGTTCCATTCCGGATGCTTTCTTTCCTCGCATTTATTCAGTATGCGTTTAAAAGACGATACTATATCGCCTATTATTCCCACGTCCACCCTGACATTCTTATTTATCTCGGAAAGATCGGTGTCAAGCTGTATTATCTTGGCATGCTTTGAATACTTTGCGGTATTGCCGGTGGCTCTGTCGCTGAATCTGACTCCCACTCCTATTATAACATCGGCCTCTTTGTTGGCCATGGAAGATTCATATCTGCCGTGCATACCCTGCATGCCGAGAAAACGCCTGTATGAATTCGGCAGCGCGGACAGACCCATGAAGGTACATCCGATAAACGCATCTGTCTTCTCCGCAAGAGCGACTATATCCTCTGTCATACCCGCTCCCGCAGCTCCGCCTCCTATATAGATATACGGCCTTTCCGCATTGTTTATGATCTCGGCGGCTCTGTCTATATAGCTCTCGTCCGCTATCTTCTGCTGATACGCCTCTGTCTCGTGCCCGTATGTGTAATCGCATTCAGCCGTCTGTACGTCCTTGGGTATATCGATGAGCACAGGGCCCGGTCTTCCGGATTTTGCTATCGTGAAAGCTTCCCGTATCGTATCCGCCAGCTCATTTACATCACTCACGAAATAATTATGCTTCGTTATGGGCAGAGTCACGCCCGTTATATTTATCTCCTGAAAGCTGTCCCTTCCTATGAGGGATGTGGGTACGTTTCCCGTTATGGCGACCATAGGTATGGAGTCAAGCATAGCCGTTGCTATACCTGTAACAAGATTTGTAGCTCCCGGGCCCGACGTTGCTATCACAACGCCCACCTTTCCCGTCACTCTCGAATATCCGTCCGCCGCATGAGCAGCGCCCTGTTCATGTGCGGTAAGTATATGCCTTATCCTGTCGCTTGCCTTATATAACTCATCATATATATACAGCACCTGACCTCCGGGATAGCCGAAAACATCGGACACGCCCTGCTCTATAAGAGTTTCAATGACTATCTGCGCACCCGTCATCCTTTTGCTCTCTGCCATATGAATAAATCCTCCTAAAAAAATATGAGCCTTAACATTATTGCCTCTTTGCGCCCTGCCGCTCATATGCCGCCATACAGCGGCGCGCCGAAACGGCCATATTCCAAAGAGACGAAAGTGTTAAAACTCAAAATCTTATCTTCCGCGGTACCACTCTTCTTCGTCCTCAACTGCCGAGAACGCACCTTTAGTGCTGACACACCTTAACTTTATTACGGAAGTCCGCCGTCTGCGTCTACTCTCATCTTACACTGCATGTCACACAACATTGCATTAAAAATGATTTCGGGCAGCCACTCCGTGGTGAGTTTCGACAGTTCAGTATGATGTCTCGCAGCCTCCGGCATCTCTCTGTAATACCGCTTTCTGTCTACTTGTCCACATCAAAGTGTTTGATTGTAGCCTATCTAAAATAGCATCATATCATCTGCTTGTCAAGTGCTTAATTCCTGTTCCTTGTTCTTGTTCTTTATTGAAACGATGACCACCGCTATCACGGAGAGCACCACAAAGTTCAATGTGACTATAAGTGAGATATTTCTTATATCATATAAAAACATATCGTACGTTCTCTGTATGAAGAGCTGCATAATAGGATTGCTCAGCACCGTTTCTTCAAGATACTTCTTACCGTATAATATGGCCGACGCGGCAAAAACTATGAACGCTCCTATATAAGACGGGAGAGCTATATTGTAAAATGCATTCTTGACTGTCTTTCTGCCCATTATCAATATCACCGCCGCTAATACGATATATAATATCACGAAAAGATACCAATATCCCGCTATCCTTTCAGCCTTGGCCGCGACAGACGCGAGCTTGAGGGCGTACGCATCTGGTATTACCTTCATGCAGCCGGTTATCGTTGTGCATATGAGATCATATACGCTTGTGTCCGAACCCGGTTCATACTCTATGTTATGCTCATCCGCATAGGCCTGCAGGAGCTCGCTCACCTTATCATTAAGAGCATCGCTTCTGTATTCCCATTCCACGGCCTGCGACGCAAATACCGTCGAAAGCATAGTCTTCATGGCCGTTTCCGATTCCTTCGCAATTTCCTGACGCGTGAGCGTATCTGTAAGATCATCCGGCTTTATAACGATCATGGACATCTGATTGTTGAGCTCGGAATATATTTCCCTGTAAACAGTATCGCAATAATCCGAATCTATGATCCTCGCGGGGACGGTATCGTAATTGTCAATAAAATAATCGACCTGATTTAAAACGATGGCGCATACCACAGATATCGCCATCAGTACAGACAGGATCACCGATATAACGATCTTAACTGCCTTAACTGTCTTAGCCTTTGTCATCCGTTACTTCCACCATTCTGAATATTTTCCGATACAGTCCAATCAAAACCCGATACGAGCTCACACACGATGGCAAACCTCTGTACGCGCGCCGAAGTGGTATAGTACGGATAACACGTGTAGCAGATAAGCTTGTCTCCGGTATCTACATCCTCCGGAAGCAAGAGCGAATCATCCTCTCTCGGGAAAATGACAGTGTCCGTAACCCAATATTCGTAATCGCCGTATATCGTGTGAAGCTTTACGGTATCACCCACATTCATATTCTCAAGCTCGCTGAACAGGTCGAGCGTGACATGGGCCGCGAGCACTACCTTGCCGTGCTGTCCCGGGAAACGTGAATTTGAATAATGTCCCACCCCGCGTCTGAGACAATCCACACTGTCACCGTGTATGACAGGCACATCATAAACATGGGCAGCCTCTATCGTTATAGTAGCCCACTGTTCGCCCAGCGCTATCGCCGGGAACGAAGGCGGCACAATGAAGGCATCGCCCACATTGTTGTCTTCGAGCACCTCCTTATCGTGCTCTGTCAGCACGAGACGGCTCGAATCGCTGTCGCCGAGCATACTCGGCGCCATTGTGGCGATCCTGTAATAGAGATTGCCTTCTACATATTTATCGATGCCCCAAAGAGCAAATAAATAGACAGCTATCGTTATAAGTAAAAAAGGGGCACTGTTAACCAGTACCCTCTTAATTATACCCAATATGGTATCACGTTTCATCATCTTACAGATGCGCGCTTCTTTGCAACTACCAGTGCTACAACACCAACTACGAGTACAGCTGCAGCAGCTACAAATATAACTCTTGTATCAACTTCAGCGGCAGCGGATGTCTTCTTAACCGTATCGCCGTCATACTCGAATATCAACTTCTGATCCTTATCGTAAACTTTGAATATTACGGAGTTGTTAGGATCGCTGCTGCCCGTAGGCTCAAAAGCGTAAGTCAGGTCGAGTATCTCACAAGCTTCGTCGATGCATGCCATAACAGTATCAAACTGCTCTTTTGTGTAATATGATGCACCGCCGTTACCTTCTGTTGCGCCGTGATCTTCAGGTACAGCCGCAACGGCCTTCTGTACTATGGGAAGCAACTCAGCAGCCTGCTCATCTGTTATCTCAATCGTTCTGGCAGCGTTCTCTACTGCTACCTTAACGTAATGGTATACAGGTGACTTAGCAGCCTCTTCAAGAAGATCATTCTTTGTTGTTGCCGATACCGGAACCGCTAAAAAGCTTACGAGAAGCACAAGTACCGATACAAATACAAGCAATTTTTTCATTTCTACCTTCTCCTTTATCTTAGAATCGAATGTACGTGCTACATTTACAGCGGACAGTATATACAAGTTCGGAGCATATGTCAAGACATTAAATAAAAAATTTTCTTCCTTTTTAGTACACAATTGTTACATATATTTCTCAACAGTTTCCACAGGATATGTGGAGAAATGCTGTGGAAAACCCGTATATGCCCACCATTTTACAATCTGAAGCGGAGACTTATGTCGAGAGCCTTCACGGAATGGGTTATCCTGCCTATGGAGATTATATCCACACCCGTCTCGGCTATGGCTCTTATGCGTTCCTCCGTCACGTCCCCCGAGGCCTCCGTCAGAGCTCTTCCGTCTATATAAGAAACAGCCTCCGCCATGGCGGCTTCCGTCATGTTGTCGAGCATTATTATATCCGCCCCGGCTTCCACCGCCTGCTTTACCATTTCCATGTCTTCGACTTCCACTTCTGTCTTGACGGTGTGCGGCACCGCGGCTTTTATCCTGCCGACGGCCTCTTTTATGCCGCCCGCCGCGGCTATGTGGTTGTCTTTGATCATCACTGCGTCAGACAGCGAGAACCTGTGATTCCGGCCTCCGCCGCATCTGACCGCATATTTTTCAAGATATCTGAGCCCGGGAGTCGTCTTGCGCGTATCGGCGACGCTCACGTTATAATCCTTCACGAGCTCCGTGAAAACGTGCGTGCGCGTCGCTATGCCCGAGAGTCTCTGCATGAGGTTCAGGGCAGTGCGCTCGCCCTTCAGTATGCCGGCTGCGGGGCCGCGGATCACCGCTATGATATCGCCTTTGCTCACGCCCTCGCCGTCATTTATCCTTACCTCAACATTTATCCTGCCGTCAATGAGCTCGAAGACGCGCTTCATGACGGGCACTCCCGCTATCACTCCGTCAGCCTTTGAAATCAGGAACGCCTCCGCAGTGTCGCTGTCCGATATGAGATTATCCGTCGTAACGTCGCCGTAGGGCATATCCTCTTCAAGAGCGTTGAGAACAACTTTGTCTATTTGTTTCAGATCAAGATACATATAAAATAACACCTTTCAGCTGTCATGTGCGGACACGGTTATGTGCTTCTTCCAGTTTATATCGTCCCTGTTCGGGAAATCGGCTCTGTAATGCGCGCCCCTGCTCTCTTCTCTCTGCAGCGCGGAGCGTATGAGGAGAGAAGCTATGGTGCTCTCGTTCACGATCACAAAGTCCTCCGGCTTCGTACATTTCATACGGTCCGCCTTTGCCGCTATGCCGTCTATCATACCGCGGGCCTCCTCAAGGCTTTCCTTCGTACGCACTATCCCCACGAGAGACGACATGGTGCGGCGTATGTCGGAAACGGGTTCTGCGGCGTCCTGCCCCGCTCCCTCCGCGCCCATGCGCGGCATATCCTCATTTTCACTCGTGAAATCGGGCATTTTACGCACTTCATCGATGGTATCGTCATGGAGGAGCTCGTACGCCTTTGCGCCTATCCTGTGGCCGAACACGAGACCCTCAAGGAGAGAATTCGATGCCAGGCGGTTCGCCCCGTGTATACCGTTGCACGCGGACTCGCCGCAGGCGTAAAATCTCTCTATGCTCGTATCACCGTATATTCCCGTGTGTATCCCGCCCATGCAGTAATGCTCGGCGGGAGCTATGGGTATATAGTCCTTTGAAATGTCTATGCCGTATTCGAGGCACGTCGAAAAAATAGTGGGGAAGCGTTTTTCGAGCCAATCCCTGTCCTTGTGCGTTATATCGAGCCACACGTGAGAATCGCCGGTCTTGCGCATCTCGCTGAAAATGCAGCGCGATACGACGTCTCTCGGAGCGAGCTCCGCCAGCTCGTGATAGCCCGGCATGAAGCGCTCGCCCTTGGAATTTCTGAGTATCGCGCCCTCTCCGCGCACGGCTTCCGATATAAGAAAGCTCTTGTTCTTATCATGATATAGCACGGTGGGATGGAACTGTACGAATTCGAGATCGGCAAGCTGTCCGCCGGCTCTGTACGCCATGGCGGCCCCGTCGCCTGTCGCCACCTCGGGATTTGTGGTGTAATAATAAAGCTGTCCGTATCCGCCGGACGCGCATATTATTATACCCGCGTAGTAGGCCGTATATCCGCCCGTCTTTTCGTTGTATGCTATCACGCCGTAGCAGGTGTTGTCTTTAACAAGAAGGTCGAGCGCCCATGTGCGCTCTTTGATAGTCACGTTGCTCCTCTGCATGAGCGTATGTATGAGCTTATCGCAGACCTCTTTGCCCGTGGCGTCTCCGGCATGTATTATCCTGTTCTTGCTGTGGGCGCCTTCGCGCGTGAGAGCCAGCTTGTCGTGATCCTTTTCATTCTTGTCAAACTGCACGCCGAAATTGCATATGCGCTTTATGTTGTCCGCCGCCTCGTGCACGAGTATGTTCACGGTCTCCTCGTCGCACAGACCGGCTCCCGCGTAAAGCGTGTCTCTCATGTGCTCCTCGGGGGAGTCGTTCTTGTCGAGTGAAACGGCTATTCCTCCCTGGGCGAGCACCGAATTGCTTATCTCTACCTCTTCTTTTGTTATGACGGTTATCTTATAACCGTCTCCCAGCTCGAGGGCCGTATATACGCCGGCTATGCCGCTGCCTATTATGAGCACGTCCGTATATACCTTATTCATATTTGCCGTGTTAAAATCCACAAGATATCTTCGCATCTCATCCAGCCTCTTTTCGAATGTGCATACTGTCAGTTTCCGAGTTCCATCATACGGTCAAGAGCCTTTTTCGCTCTCTCCGCCGTATCATGCGGGACTTCTATATTGTATTCGTTGTTTTCGAGACTCCTCAGCACGCTTTCAAGCAGTGTGCGCTTCATGTTCGGGCATGTGAGAGACGGCGACATAAGGTAAAACCTCTTGCCTTTGTTACGGTTTTCGACCTCAAGCCTGTGCATGACGCCTATTTCCGTTCCTATTATAAATTCGCTGCGGTCCGACTGCGTCGCGAAATCGATTATACCCTTCGTGCTCCCCACATAGTCGGCAAGCTCCGTGACGTCCGGCGTGCACTCCGGGTGCACCAAGAGGAGCGCATCCGGATGCTGCGATCTGATATTGAGAACATCTTCCTTTTTTATTTTGTGATGCGTCGGGCAGAAGCCGTTCCAGAGCAATATATTCTTATCCGGGCACTGCCTCGCCACATAAGCGCCGAGATTCTTGTCAGGCCCGAAAATTATGTTCTTCTCCGACATCCTGCTCACGATCTTAACGGCGTTGGAGGATGTGACTATAACGTCCGCTTCCGCCTTTACCGCGGCAGATGAGTTTATATATATCGCGGCGGCATATCCGGGATGTTCGTTCTTAAATTCCCTCAGATCCTCGGCCGTTATCATATCTGCCATGGGGCACCCCGCGTATCTTTCGGGCAAAAGAACCGTTTTGTCCGGTGAAAGTATCTTGGCGCTCTCCGCCATGAAATGCACTCCGCAAAAGACTATAGTGCTCTCCGGTCTTGAGGCGCAGTATTTGCTGAGCGCATATGAATCGCCTACGGTGTCCGCTATATCCTGAACGTCCGGATTCTGATACATGTGAGCCACTATGACGGCGTCTCTTTCTTTCTTCAGGTCCGTTATGCGCTTTATTACGGCGTCTTTATCAATATACCTGTCCGATGTTTCCATATTGCAATGTTCGCCCCGCTGATCAAAATTCCATGCGTGCCGCCGTTATAACCGTCGCGCATTTCTGTGCGCTAATTTACTATAAATGGTGCCGAATGTCAATCGTTTTACAGTATATACGCGCGTTTTACAATATATCTATGTGTTCGCCCGCCAGCGCCTTGTTCATGCTGCGCACGGCGCAGAATTTGCCGCACATGGAGCAGGTGTCGTCATGCTCGGGCTTGCGGTCGTCACGTATCGCTTTTGCCGTTTCCGGATCTATGGCGCATTCCCACTGAGCGTCCCAGTCCAGCCTGCGTCTCGCATCCGCCATGCGGTCGTCGATCTCCCGGGCTCCGCGCACCCCTTTTGCTATATCCGCGGCGTGGGCCGCTATTTTAGAGGCGATTATGCCCTGCTTCACATCATCCACATTGGGAAGCGCGAGATGCTCGGCGGGGGTCACGTAGCACAGGAACGCCGCGCCGTTCTGAGCGGCTATGGCGCCGCCTATGGCCGAAGTTATGTGATCGTATCCGGGCGCTATGTCCGTCACCAGCGGTCCCAGCACGTAAAACGGCGCTCCCATGCACAGCGTCTGCTGTATCTTCATGTTGGCCGCTATCTGATCCATGGGCATGTGTCCGGGGCCTTCTACCATGACCTGCACGTCCTTCTCCCACGCGCGCTTTGTGAGCTCGCCGAGGCGCACCAGCTCCTCTATCTGGCAAACGTCCGAGGCGTCCGCGAGGCATCCGGGACGGCACGCGTCTCCCAGCGATATCGTCACGTCGTATTCACGGCATATTTCAAGTATCTCATCGTAATATTCGTAAAACGGGTTCTCGTTCCCCGTCATGCACATCCACGCGAACACAAGGGATCCTCCCCTTGAAACGATGTTCATTTTACGCTTGTGCTTCTTTATCTGGTCTATCGTTTTACGCGTGATACCGCAGTGGAGGGTCACGAAATCGACTCCGTCCTCGGCATGGAGTCTCACCACATCTATGAAATCCTTCGCCGTGAGCGTGTCGAGATCGCGCTGATAATGTATGACCGAGTCATACACGGGCACGGTACCTATCATGGCGGGACATTCCGACGTGAGCTTTCTCCTGAAGGGCACGGTGTCGCCGTGGGAGGAGAGATCCATTATGGCGTGCGCTCCCATTTTTACGGCTTCCATGACCTTCTGCATCTCAATGTTGTAATCCTTGCAGTCGCGTGACACGCCCAGATTCACGTTTATCTTTGTCTTCAGCATCGAGCCCACGCCCTCGGGGTCAAGGCATTTATGGTTCTTGTTGGCGCATATGACGACCTTGCCCGATGCCACGAGAGGCATGAGCTCTTCAGGCGTCATGAGCTCCTTTTCCGCGACTTTCCTGAGCTGCTCCGTTATGATCCCTTTTCTTGCAGCTTCCATCTGCGTGCTGTATTCCATGTTCCGTTCTTCCTTTCTTTCATTAAGATTTATTACATAATGTTCCACATGTGATCGAGAGGCCCGCTTCCCCTGCCCATGTCGAGGCCGGCCTTCAGGGCTCCCGTTATGAATTCCTTGGCGCTCCGCACCGCGTCTTCGAGGCGGAGCCCCTTTGCAAGGCCCGCGGCTATGGCGCTCGAAAGAGTGCAGCCCGTGCCGTGAGTGTTGGGATTGTCTATGCGCGGGCCTTCGAACCACGTGACGCCCGAATCCGTGCATAGCACGTCACTAGCGTCATTTATGCTGTGCCCGCCCTTACAGAGCACTGCGCAGCCGTATTTTTCGTGTAAGATCTCGGCGGCGGCCTCCATGTCGCGCGGGCTCCGTATGCTCATGCCCGAAAGGAGCTCCGCCTCGGGAATGTTGGGCGTTATTAC
>CANQOI010000060.1 GCA_947625435.1 uncultured Clostridia bacterium
AGCTCAACCGCGAGATAGCCGCCCTCGAAGAAAGCAAAAAAAAGATATTACTTGCCGGAGGATACGGCGCTGATTATTTTGAGGATGTCTACAGATGCAGAGCATGCGGGGACACAGGTTATATAAAGGAAGGTACCAAAAGCGTGCCGTGCAGGTGCAGGCGTGAAATGCTGGCGGCGGAGCTTAAAAAAACGGCCGGCGTATCACCTTATGATACATTTGACAGATTCCGCATTCAGTTTTACCCGGATAAAGCGGATCCAAAAAAATACGGCATACAGGCGCCTCCGAGAGTCCTCATGGAGGCAGTGTACGGAAGATGTGTGCGCTTTGCGGAAAATTTTCAAGATCCGGATATCAATGATATGGTGTTTGTAGGCAGATCGGGACTGGGCAAAAGCTTTCTCGGCAGCTGTATAATCAATCATCTCACCGACAGAGGCGTCTTGTGTCTGCTCATATCGGCCTCCGACCTTTTCAAGCCGTTTGCGCCTTCATTTTACGAGGATGAGGATGCGGCCGAGAAAGCGGATCTTATACTCACGTGCGACCTTTTGGTGATCGACGATCTGGGAAGCGAGAAACAGACTGACGCGCGTTACAGCGAGCTTATAAATATACTGAATGCGCGCAGGCTGCGCAAGAGCTCTCACACATGTAAGACTATAATAACGACAAATCTGACCCCCGCCAATATATTTTCTTATTACGGGGAACGGGTCGCATCGAGGATCTTAGGGGAATACGACCTGTTGAAATTCGCGGGAGAGGACATAAGGCTCGAAAAGAAAACCGCAATACGAGATTGACAAAGAATCGATTATAGATTAACATAGCAAACGGGGGATTTTTCATCCGTATAATATTTAAGTTATATATGAAACGTACAGGCATATTATTTAATAATGTGTCGGTACTGATTTGATTTTGTTTATAGATTAATGTCATAAGGTTGGTGTGTCAATGGATCTTGAGGATCTCAAAAAGAAAAAGTTAAGTGATCTGCGCTATATCGGTAAAATGCTCGGCATCAGATCGATGACTAAAATGTCGAAGCAGGAGCTTATCGAGGCGATATTGAGCGGAGAAAACAACGATAATGAGCCCGAAGTCAAAAAAGAATCCGTGAAAAAGACCGGAGCGCCCAAAAAGCCGGGGCGCCCGCGAAAAGAAAATAAAAATAAGGCGTCAGATGCAGGGCGTGCTCTGCAGGCGTCTCAGGAGGAACGTGAAGAGCAGCCCGCAGAGCCCACAGAGCCCGCAGAGCAGGGCGATCGGGCCGAACATGCGGAACAGGCAGAACATGCGGAGCAGCAGCAGACGCAAACGCCGCAGCAGCAACAGCAGCAGCAGAATCAGCCTCAGGACAATTCGGATGACGTAGACGGCATTCTCGAAATAATGCCCGAAGGATACGGATTCCTGAGAGTCGGCAATTACGTGCTCGGAGGTAAGGACG
The DNA here is from genome assembly GCA_947625435.1 of uncultured Clostridia bacterium. Lineage (GTDB taxonomy): Bacteria > Bacillota > Clostridia > UBA1212 > UBA1255 > Egerieisoma. The sequence goes on from CANQOI010000060.1 coordinate 1,460, forward strand.
TTTATGTGCCTCCCACGTTCATAAGAAAATTCAATCTCAAAACAGGCGATCAGATACGGGGTAAGAGCAAGCCTCAGCGCGACAATGACAGATATCATGCACTCTGTTATATAAATACGGTAAATGACGACACGATAGAAGCCGCTCTCAAAAGAAAACCCTTTGAGTCGTTGATACCGATATATCCGGACGAAAAAATACGCCTCGAAACCGTTCCCGATGAGCTCTCGACGCGTCTTATAGACCTTATCGCGCCTATAGGCAAAGGCCAGAGAGGAATGATAGTATCTCCCCCGAAAGCAGGTAAAACGATATTGCTCAAGAAGATAGCAAACGCCATTTCTGAAAATTATCCGGATATAAAGCTCATATTGCTCCTCATAGATGAAAGACCGGAGGAAGTGACGGATATGCGCGAATCGGTCAAGGGCGACGTGATATCGTCAACATTTGACGAAATGCCCGAAAAGCATATCAAGGTATCGGAGATGGTGTTTGAACGGGCAAAACGCCTTGTAGAACACGGAAAAGATGTCGTTATACTCATGGACAGTCTTACGCGCCTTGCGAGAGCTTATAACATAACGATAGCTCCCACGGGACGCTCACTTTCCGGAGGCCTCGATCCCGGAGCGCTGTATAATCCGAAAAGATTTTTCGGCGCCGCCAGAAACATACGCGGGGGAGGAAGTCTTACGATAGTTGCAACGGCCCTGATAGATACAGGCAGTAAAATGGACGATGTGATATTCGAAGAATTTAAAGGAACCGGCAATATGGAGCTGCATCTTGACAGAAAACTGTCAGAAAAGCGCATTTTCCCTGCGATCGACATAAACAAGTCGGGCACGAGAAAGGAAGAACTGCTGCTCTCGGAAAAGGAGCTCAGCAGCGTGTTCGCACTGAGACGCGCCATGTCGAGCCTCGGCACCGGCGACGTGACAGAAATGATAGTAAATAAAATGACGAAGACAAAGAATAATGATGAATTCATCAGAACGATAAACATTCCGCAGGACGCAGGCAAATGTACATAAGAAAAATTTTACTCATTTCATCGATCTTAATATTATTGACGGGATTTCACGGGGTGAACGCCTCCGCCGCGGCGCGCGATCTGACATCCGGGGCGTCGCTCACGCTCACGGATCGGGACGGAGCGGAGGAAGCCGTTGAAAGCGCAAAGCTTCTCGACAATAAGTATTCGACTTATACGACACTCCGCGCGGGAGAAACGTTAAAGGTGAGCTCCTCCGATAAGATCGCTTCTCTGTATATAGTCTGGAACAAAATACCGGGAGAGTGGACCCTTACAGCAGGCAATACCGAATATACACTGGGCAAAAACGGATTCCTGCACGAATATGCCGATATTGAGGCGATCTCGGGCACGGCAGTATCAGAAGTGAGCATAAAAGTCAGTACCGACATATCGATCTGCGATGTCAATATTTTCACCGGAGGAGAGCTCCCGGCTTGGGTGCAGACATGGGATCCGCCGTGCGAGAAAGCGGATATAATGCTCATGTCCACTCATTCCGACGATGAGCACCTTTTCTTTGCGGGACTTCTTCCGTATTATGCCGGTGAGATCAAAGCCGCGGTGCAGGTCGTATATCTCACTAACCACTGGGATGTGCAGAACAGACCTCACGAACAGATAAACGGACTTTGGACAGTGGGGGTCCGCAACTATCCCATAGTGGGACCGTTTCCCGACGATCCGGACACGCTTAACAGAACGGGAGAGGCAACGGAGGATACTCTGAAACGCACGCTCGAGATATTCGGCGAGGACGCTCTTACGGAGTTTCAGGTTAAAATGATAAGGAGATTCAAGCCTCAGGTGATAGTAGAACACGATGTGGACGGCGAATATCACCACGGCGCGCATATGGCAAATACGTACAGCCTCAGAAAAGCCCTTGACCTGTCCGCGGATCCGGATAAATATACGGAAAGTGCCGTGCAGTACGGCACATGGGCTCCGCACAAGACATATATCCATCTTTGGAAAGAAAATACGATAGTAATGGACTGGGACAGTCCCCTTGACGCTTTCGGAGGCAAAACGGCTTTCGAGGTATCAAAAGAAGGCTACGGATGCCATTACTCACAGCACTGGACCTGGTTTACGAGATGGCTCACCGGCACAGAGGACGGGTATGAAGATACGATATTCAAGGCATCTCAGATAAACAGCTACAGTCCGTGCGAATACGGGCTGTACAGATCAGACGTGGGTGAGGACACAAAAGCGGACATGCTCGACCACATAACGCTTTACGCAGATCAGCATACGGAAACGCCGGGACCTACAGAAGCGCCGACAACCGGCACTGCGCCTGCGACGCCGAATGCGGCAGGCTCCGTTACGGAGCAGCCTCATTTTACGCCTGCGGGATCCGGCGGCGGCAAGAATGACTCGGGCGCGGACGCGGGCCCGGACGGGGAAACCGACATGTTCGGCATTTACTGTATGTGTTCGGTGTTCATACTGCTGGCGGTGATAACGGCTCTGTCAAAAAAATACGGCGGCGGCAGAAATAATATTTGACACAGACAAGCGTTATAATGTAATATTCACTGGAAATCGATCAGGCAGATTAAAGAGATAACATTATGGGAAAGGACAACGTTTCAAATAAAAGAACATTTGTTAAAAAAACATTTGTATTACCGCTTGTTTTCATAGCGCTCATGTTCGCGCTCTGTTATTTTTGCGCCAAATTACTGCATATGCCTTACGGGCCGTTTGATCTTGAGACGTCCTTTGACAGAAAAGTGCCGTTCCTGCCGGGATTTATATACGTATATATTTTTTCGTACGTATATTGGCTCGCGAGCTTTATAATGCTCGGACTTCGTGACAGAAAGGCGTATTACGGCCTGATCGCGTGCGTAGCCGTCACCTATGTGACAAGCCTTATTATATATATTTTTTTACCGACGACGATAATAAGACCGGACGTGCCCGCCGGGGGACTTACCGCTGCCGTGATAAGGTTTATATATGCCGCGGATTCGCCGCCGCTCAACCTGTTCCCGTCGATGCACTGCCTTGCGAGCTGGATGTGCTTTGAATATACAAGACATTCAGACGCCGTACCGAAGGCTGTCAGGATCATATCGTTCGTATCGGCGCTTGCGGTGTTCGCGTCGACGCAGCTTGTCAAGCAGCATTATATAGCGGATGTATTCGGCGGCATACTGCTCGCCGAGGCGGGAATATATGCGGTGAGGAAAATGAAGCTCGGAGACATATCCGAACGGTTGTTTTCGGCCGCCGGCACAAAAATATTCGGGAGTGTATGATAACTGAAAAAATAACATAAGAAGAATGTTTCGTAATGAAAAGATCAGTAAAATATTTAATAAATGCGGCAGTGATATTGCTCCTCCTGCTGCTGGCCGTTAACTTAATATTGAGAGAACAAAGTCTTCCGGAAATAATAGATGCCATGAGAAGCGCGGCTCCGTTTTACCTTGTTTTGGGCATAGCATTGCTCATAATATACGTGGCGTGCGAGTCGGTGATAATAAAGTACCTCACAAAGCATATGGGTACAGTGCTGAAATTCAGAAAATGTTTCAAATACTCGTTCGTAGGCTTCTTTTTCTGTGCCGTGACGCCTTCCGCAACGGGAGGTCAGCCCGCACAGGTGCTCTGGATGGCAAGAGACGGAGTGGATGCGGGACTTTCTTCATTGGTACTGTGCATAGTGACGATGATATACAAGGCGGCGCTCGTTGTCATAAGCCTTTTGCTCGTGTTATTTAATCTTCCGTTTGTGCTCGGTCATATAGGCGGCATGGGATATGTATACATTTTCAGCCTGCTCATAAATTTCGTACTCATATTCGCGCTGGGACTGCTCGTGTACAGACCCACCATAGCCGAACGTATGGTAATAAAGATACTCGGCGGCCTTTCGCGCCTTAAATTTATCAAAAACAAAGACAGGCTGCTCACAAAAGGACAAAAATCCATAGACAGATATAAAGCGGGCTCGGGATTTATAAAATCGAATTTCAGTATCATGTTCAATGTTTTCATAATAACCGTATTTCAGAGGATGTGTTTCTTCTCTATAACATATGTGGTATACCGCTCCTTCGGCCTTTCCGAGTTCTCGTATTTTGAAATAGTCGCGCTTCAGACAGTGCTCTCGCTGTCGCTCGACATACTGCCTCTTCCCGGCGGCATGGGAGCAAACGAAGAAGGCTTCCTCACGATGTACGACAATATATTTACGGAACAGTTTCTGGCGTCCGGCCTGCTCTTCAGCAGAGGTATAAATTATTATCTGCTCGTCATAATAGGCGCGGCCGTTACGATAATATCGTGGGCATTGCACAGAAGGAACACGACCGACATTACGGCAGGAAAGTGAGATTTATATGATAGGGTACTATAATGTTTCGGTAATATTAACTTACATAGGTCTTTTATCATCCCTTTTCGGAATGGCAAACCTTTCACTCGCGCAAACGGGAAACATCACCGCTCAGAAGATAGCTTTTGTATGCCTTCTCTTTTCGGGACTGTGCGACATGTTTGACGGTAAGATAGCAAGGCGCACCAAAAGGAGCGACGAGGCCAAAGAGTTCGGGATACAGATAGATTCGCTCTGCGACCTGATATGTTTCGGCGTGTACCCCGCGTTCATCGTGATACAGATAAGCCACAAGCACTGGATAAGCATGATAGCGGGAGGCCTTTTTGTGCTCGGCGGTGTGATAAGACTCGGATATTTTAACGTTATGGAGCACGAAAGACAGAAGCTCACGGATGAGAACAGAAAATATTATCAGGGACTGCCCATAACGTCGTCGGCTCTCGTATTCCCGTTTATTTTTGCCATTGAGAATCTGATAACGTTCTGCGAACCCAAGCTCCACATAATGATACCGAGCATGAACCTCATATACACTGTCATAATGTTCATACTGGCCTTCCTGTTTGTGTGGGATATAAAAGTCAAAAAGCCCGGGACAAGAGAATCGGTAGTCATGGGCATAATCGGCATCATAATAATCGCATGCATGTTTTTACCGTAAATGATATTTTACCATGAATTACAGAGACAGAAACGGTACGCTTATAGAAAAAGACACAAAACAGGACAGACTTTTGAAACGGCTGTACACGACGGCGCCCGGCCGTATGCTCGTGCGCATACTCATAACCCGGCCCGTAACGCTAATAGCCGGAGCCGCTCTCCGCACGCGCGTGTCGGCAGCATACATAAAAAGCTTCATAAACAAAAACTCAATAGACATGAGTATATACGAGGACCGCAAGTACAGATCCTTCAATGACTTTTTTACGCGTGAAATAAGACCGGGAGCCCGCACGGTGGACGGCAGAAGCGATGTACTCATAAGCCCGTGCGACGCAAAAGCGACAGCCGTGCCCATAGAGCGCTCAACAACGCTTAATATAAAGGGCACGGAATATACGTTGGAATCGCTTCTCAGAAACAAGGCCCTTTCGGAAGAATTTCGGGGCGGCATGTGCATTATCCTCAGGCTCACCGTAGACGATTATCACAGATACTGTTACGCCTGCGGCGGTACAAAAAGTGAGAATTTCACGATAAAAGGCATCTTTCACACCGTCAATCCCGTGGCTGCGGAGCATGCGCCCATATATAAGGAAAACAGCCGCGAGTACACCGTGATCGACACGGACTCCTTCGGACGCATGGTACACATGGAGGTGGGCGCTCTCATGGTCGGTAAAATAGTGAACAACGACAAAAACGCGTGCCGCGTCACAAAAGGCAGCGAAAAAGGCCGGTTCGAATTCGGCGGATCTACCGTGATATTGCTCTTTAAGGAAAACGCGGTAGAAATATCTCCGGATATTCTTGCAAACTCCGGAGACGGCATAGAAACGATAGTTAAACTCGGCGAAGAGATAGGTCGGAAGAGATCTATCTCGGAATGAGGAGCTTTTGCCCGGGCATTATAACGTCGGGATTTTTGAGCTGATTGACCGACTTCAGAAGCTCGAGGGGAGCGTTGTAACGTTTCGCGATCTTCCAAAGAGAATCTCCGCTCTGCACGACATACAAAAGGATCGCAGGCATATCGCCTGTGCCTTGAATGAACGGATCGTCCGGCTGCGTGATGTCATTCACTACGCGGAGCTCGCACGAATCTATTACGGTGATCTTAGCAGAAACGGATATCCTCAGCTCCGCCTCCGACGGAGAAAGGACATTGAAGCCCGCACGGTGTATCTCAAAATCCGCATAGGCGGTCATACCGTCCCTTGCCTGCCTGCTCTCGAAATTCTGGGTAAAAGGTATGTTTGCCGTAAAAGAAGCGGCCGGGGTATCGGTTTTATCGGAAATATAAAGGACATTACACACGATATTTCCTGAAGCCGAAACGTGTCCGTCTGACACTCTGACTTCCGTATCGCCGAGGAATGCGGTGACATTCACGATCTGTGAGATCCCCGGAAGCTCATCTGGCCTGACAGCCGTATCACGGAGCACGAATTGTCCGTTTATGTCATCGGCTATGAGCATACCCCGCGCAGAGCCTTTTTCAAGAGTGAATTTCTGAGAGAGCGAATAAGCGTCATCCAGAAATTCAAATGTACGGGGAGCATATGCTTCTCCCGACACGGATATGCCGGCCTCGATATGTAAAATGCGGTTCTCGCCGTCGCTGTCGGCGCATATTTCCGCGCGGCAGTAATTCAGACAGAAGCCGGTCCTCCACACTGCGTCGTCACTGCATGCCTCGATCTCGGCCGTATGGGTAAAAGGTATCTCGTTTTCGATTATCTGCATGCTCTGCGAGCTGTCATCGGCTACATAAAAAGAACACGTCTCAAGGGTACCTTTTATGTGAAAACCGTCTGCAAAGGAACAGGAAACATCGGAAAGCACCGCGTCCGTTCGGAGGAGCTCTTTAAATGCAGCTTTGCCGCCGGACAGTTCGATATCTTCGTCGATGATGACAGTGTCCTCAACGGTGCCTTCCGTCACACTTACGGTCATGCTTTTCTTCTGCGACTGTATGTCGTCTGAGCCTGAAATGTCGGTGCATATTCCCTCGTCCTCGGTATTGACGGCAAAAACGTTTGCGCGCACGCGCGTGCGTATGGAAATTTTACGGCTGTTGATGAAATCGGCTTCCGTCCCCTCCGCGAGGCAGACGGCCCTTGCGAAGGTATTTTCATTGAGATCATCACATTTTACCGTGTATGTATGCTCCGAAACTGCCGTAAAAGCTTTTATATCGGCGTGAACGCCGTCTGACTGCGCGCTCTCGGGTACATACAGGATCTTGTAGTTTATTTTAAATCTTACCTCGGCAGTGCCGTTTCCGTGAGTGCAGGCGCATGTTTCCGCGCTTGCGTCCGCGGCGAGCAGCTTTGCCATGTCCGGTAAAATATCAGGTATTATACAGTCATATTCATATACCGTACTCTGACATTCGGGCACGGAAACCGAACTCAACCGCATTGTATCTTTGATCAAATCGAGCATTTTAACAGCCTCCTTGTATTAAATTCCGCCGGGACGGATGATAAAACATATGACGCGGCCCGTTTTTGTATGACAGAATTATTGCCGGGAAAAAACAAATTTTAAATGTTAACATTTGCTTTTGTTATTGCGGATCGCGAAGAGTTGTGGTAACATTAACATGTATATATACGCAGGAGGCGGCACACAAATGACAAATAAACGTTCGTATCGTATAATAGTCGTATTTTCAATTTTACTTGTGATGTTCGTAAATACAGGTGCGGCCGTATTTTCACAGACTGCCGAAGATATACAGAATCAGATAACGGCGCAGCAGTCATATCAGTCATCAATAGGAAGTCAGATCGACGATATTAAAAAGAAGATAGACGCGCAGAAGGATATAGATGCTCAGCTCACGGCTGACATGGCCGAGATACTCGCTCAGAAACAGGAGCAGGCGAGCCAGCTCGAGAAAATGCTGGACGATCTTGATTATATATACGAACAGATAGAAACATTTCAGAGCTCGATAGAAGAAACGGAGCGCGCATATAATGAGAAGCTCGAACTGTTCTACAACCGTGCCCGCGTTATGTATCAGTATGCGCAGTACGACTCGGTGCGCCTTTTCACGGAATCGAAGAGCATATTTGACTATGCCGGCAGGGAGAGACTTTTCGCGCGCATGATGGAAAACGACCGGAAGACGCTCCGCGAGCTTGAGATAATGCGCAAAGATCTTGAAGATAAGAAAGCGCAGCAGGAACAGTTCAAATACGACGCGGAGAAGCTTATCGAGGAGAAAGAAGCCGTAATAGCCGCCATTGAGAGCAAAGAAAGCGTGGCGCTTGAGAAACTTGAGGTAAGCCGCGGCCTTATAGAAGCGCTGGAGGATCAGGAAGAACAGATGCTCCGCGAATCGGAAAGGATAAGCGCGAATATACGCGAGCTTCAGGCACAATACGAACAGTTCACGACGCATTATGACGGAATACTCATGTGGCCTTCCAGAAGCACCCGTAAAATATCCTCTTATTTCGGCATGCGCATGCATCCCATATACGGATATATGAAAATGCATAACGGAATAGATATCGGAGCATCCTACGGAACGGACATAATCGCGTCGGCTGACGGGGTTGTGACGAGCGTCACTTATAATGAGGGCGGATACGGCTGGTACATAGTTATTTATCACGGAAACGGCATATCGACTCTCTATGCCCATTGCAGCTCGATAATATCAAGCGTGGGAGAGACCGTACACAGAGGACAGACGATAGCCTATGTAGGATCTACGGGAGCTGCCACAGGTCCGCACATACACTTTGAAGTGCGGGAGAACGGGGAACCGGTAGACCCTCTTAACTATGTAAATCCGTGATGATCGTCATTCCTTATGATTTTAAATGATATTACAGATCGGGCAGAAGCAGGCGGCTCTATCACAACGGGCCGTCTGTTTATTTTTGGCCGTAAAGTAAACAAAATTCAACAAAATTCGACCGTATTATGAGTGAATAAAAAATAAACAAAAAAATTTACAGCATATAGTATATATGAACCGATGCATGCACAAAATATAGTAAAAATGCAAGTGTGCGCAAGTATTCCCGCAGTAAAAATAATTTTGAAAAAGGGAGTTGACAAGGGTTGGCGTACGCGCTATAATAGGCGAGCTGTCACGGAAACGGAGGGTAAGAACCCGAGAGAAGAGACAGCGAGATGAACT
>CANQOI010000061.1 GCA_947625435.1 uncultured Clostridia bacterium
CCGGGCAGGCGTTTCCCTTGGCTTTCAGTGTCTCCAACAAAGTAGAGGAAAATCTGAAATTGCCGGTCATGAACTCCGCGTTCTCCTTCGGCCGGTTCACTCCCGCGAGGTGGAACACAAAGTCCGCTTTCCCGCAGTATTCTTCCAGCGTTTCCGGCGTGGAGTCCAGATCGTATTCATATATATCTTCGATCTTGAGGTTAGACCGTGTGCGGTCCTTCCCGTGCCGCAGAACTTTCAGGCTCTCCGCAAGGTTCCGCCCGACAAACCCCTTCGCCCCGGTGATGAGGATGTTCATGCCTGCCCGCCTTTCCAATCGGCAAGAGCCTCACGCACATAATCCGTCGTCAAAATCTTCTGGACGGTCCCTTCCACATCCAGGCGGTTCGTGTTGTGGCTCGTATACGCCTCATCCGCCATCGTCTTGACCTGCCCATGTACCACAAACTTGTCGTAATTCAAGTCCCGGCTGTCCGCCGCCACACGGTAGTAATTGCCCATATCCTCACTGCGAAGGCGCTCCTCCCGGGTCATCAGCGTCTCGTAGAGCTTCTCCCCGTGCCGCGTCCCGATGATCCGCGTCCCCGTGTCCCCGAACAGCTGCCGCACGGCCTTGGCCAGGTCGCCGATGGTGGAGGCGTCGGCCTTTTGAATGAACAAGTCTCCCGGGTTCGCGTGTTCAAACGCGAATTCCACCAGATCCACCGCTTCGTCAAGATTCATCAGGAACCGCGTCATGTTGGGGTCCGTGATTGTGATCGGATTCCCCGACTTGATTTGGTCGATAAACAGCGGAATCACGCTGCCCCGGCTACACATAACATTGCCGTACCGCGTGCAGCAAATCACCGTCCCGCTGCGCTCCGCTGCAACTCTGGCGTTGGCATAGATGACATGCTCCATCATCGCTTTTGAGATGCCCATTGCATTGATCGGGTACGCCGCCTTGTCGGTCGAGAGGCACACGACGCGCTTCACGCCGGCGTCGATTGCCGCGTGCAGCACATTGTCTGTGCCTTCCACATTCGTCCGCACGGCCTCCATCGGGAAGAACTCGCAGCTCGGCACCTGCTTGAGCGCCGCCGCATGGAAGATGAAGTCCACCCCGTGCATCGCATCCTGTACGCTGCGTGGATTCCGCACGTCGCCTATGTAAAAGCGCACCCTTCCGGCATATTCAGGGAAACGGACTTGCAGGTCATGCCGCATATCGTCCTGTTTCTTCTCGTCGCGCGAGAAGATGCGGATCTCTCCGATGTCCGAGGTCAAAAAGTGTTTCAGCACCGTATTGCCAAACGACCCAGTGCCGCCGGTGATCATCAATGTTGCGTCTTTAAAATTGGACATGTTCAAACCTTCTGTTTCTTAAAATAAATCTTCTCGTAACGAGTTCAGAGATCTTTTCTTTAACATAATGATTCAACTGGTTAGTAGTCTTAAGCCAATCTCGTCATAGAATGTCTGAAAAGCAACCGACAACTTAATGCTACATCTTTTCAACTGTTGTAAAATCCTTAGTCACACTTTATTTCGCCTCTCATGCTAGTCGAAAAATCATAAAGACTATCTTCTAATTCTTTTCTCAATCCCTAACATTTCATATATCCTAATACCTATATTGAATAATTTCTCTTGGCTTTTAAACTTTTCTGTACATCTCGGCATATCATGGTATGCCATTAATTCTTCTTCGGTTAGACCTAACTTCTTTGCAACTTCTCGAAAAAGTTCCATCCCTTCCTCTTCAGTCAAAGGAGGGGTTTTTAGTATGTCCAACGCCTCGTCTCGCGTCATTTGGCCTGTAACGACAAGACTGGACAACTGAGCACGACGTATATCGTGTCCAAAACGGGTAGGAACCCACCATCCTTCCAAAAATTTAGTTATTAGGTCTTCAAAGTGTTTTTGACCATACGGTTCATATCCATATTCGTGAACAAGCGTATCCAGCATTTGCTTTTTGGTAAAAGGAACCAAATTTAACGGCTTAACTGTTTTGACGCCAAGAACATAAGGTATCCAGAATTTGTGCTTGAATCCATTAGTAAACGTATATTTTTTGATAGGAATCGAACAGTATTTATGAATAACATCTTTCATAAAAGTACTGTCTCCTGTCGGCCCGCCATCCTTCCCCCAAGATGCGGGATCGGCAATTATTTCCGTTGCTACGTTATACCCATTTAGAATGTATTTAACGCCAAGCTCGCGTGAATATCTATCGATGAGAGCAATAAAAGCATGATCTTGTGGGGAATCGAGGTTCTCCATTCCAGTCCGAAACCATGCCAGTTGCATTTCCCTCATTTCATCCCGATCCATCACTTCGGTATGTAGCTCTATGCCAAGCTTATTCGTAAGCTTTGTTATATTACGCACTGCTACAGGTAGATCCCATCCAGCGTCGATATGAAAAACAAACGGACGAAGGCCCCACTCAGTAACAGCTAAGTGCAGCATATATGAACTATCAAGACCCCCGCTCAAGCCAAGAATACAATCATATTCTTTTCCTTTGCCTTTTCTCTTAATATCCCTTATAAGTTTTGCCAGTTCATCCTCATGTCCCTTACCGTGATTCCAGTCCGGAAGAATGCGGGTTTTGTATTCATTACAGCGTTGACATACCCCCCCCCCGATCGAAAATAATGTCTTCATCTGTAGTGTCCATAACGCAGTTTGTGCAAATCTGGTACGGACGTTCTTTTTGTGTTTGTTCTACTTGCATTGGATTTACTACTCACTTTCTATTGAATTTTTTCTAATCTTTGGATGGCACTTCCTTCTTCTTAAAATGAAGAACCCCCAAGCCGCCTCTTACTCTGACTCACGGCATGCATAATAATTGCATAATTCTGCTCCGCCGTGTAATGATCCAAAAGATATTGATATGCCTTGCCGCCCATAGCTTTTATGTCTGCTTTTAAGCATTCTTGAACAGTCTCAGCAAAAGCCGTAGAATCATTACTCTCGCACCACCAGCCAAACTCTCCATCTACGATAATCTTGCCAATATCTGTATTCGGGTCAGTACACGCCAGCACTGGTAACTTGGCCTGCATATAGCTCAGAAGGCGGCTTGGGAAGTTCGGGATAGTAAACCTGTGGTCGAGAAAAATCATACCCACATCGCATGCAGCGACCATTCTGTCGTAATCGTCCTTCGGCAGGCTTTGCATCAGCCTCATATTTGTCGGCTTGCTTTGATTGAAGAACGCTTCGAGCTTTCCGTATTCCGTTCCACTGCCCACGATCAAGAAAAATGCGTCCGGATTCTCCATCTGCGATTTCAGGCACTCCATAATAAATGGAACCCCTTGCGGCTTGCCAAGATTTCCACCGTAGACAAAGATCTTTTTTTCAGTGGGCAGGCCGTATTTCTCGCGCATACCGGTTTTTTCTTCAGCAGTAAGACTCAGGTCGCGCACTTCCATGCTGTTTGGACAAACCCCCACTTTTCCGGAGGGAACGTCTGGGTTATGTTTCAAAAGATAGTCGACATTTGCCGGAGACATACAACCTATATAATCGGAAATATCATAGAGCATTTTTTCCTTGCGGCGGAAGTACTTATATATGGGCCCTTTTGCCCCTTTGGTACTTAACATCCCCATATCAACCGAGTTCTGCGGGAAAATATCTTTCAGCATTAGATACGCTGCCGCCCCGTCGCGCTTCTTTACAAATTTGACGACATTCGTAAAAGTAACAGGTGGCGTTGGGTATAGCACAAGGTCGAAGTGAACATTCTTAAAATATCTTTTAACCGCGCTCTTAAAACGCGGCTCAATCAGGATTGTATTGATCCCTTTTTCAATGACGTTCGTCTTTTGAATTCGGCCCGTTTTTACTTTGACGATCTGCACGCCCGGTTCTTGAATGACGTGTTCCTCGTTTTTCCCAATCCGCTCGACCGGTGAAAGTATGTAAACGCTGTGACCGTGACTTATGAATTCCCGAAGCAAATCCGTATATATTCCTTTGGCACCAACCGAAACTATGCCTGCCAAACTTATAAATAATAAATTCATACCTTATCCTTCAAAACTTGTGATTTGCGAATTCATATCTGTCACTGCCCAAATTCGTCTTGCTTTGTACCGATAAACGCCCCCATTGTGGCTTCTCCTGCTGCGCTTATGCCATCATGTTTCAGGACGGTCATGACTGTCTGCAAAATGATCTTCCAATCGCCCAGGAACGTAATATTATCCACGTATTTAACGTCCCAGTCAAACTTCTCTTCCCATGTAATGGCATTTCTGCCGTGGATCTGCGCAAGTCCGGTGAATCCGGGCCTCACTTCGTGTCGGCGCGCCTGATGCGCATTATATCTCGGAAGATACTCGACCATGAGCGGACGGGGCCCGACGACGCTCATATCGCCCTTGAGGATGTTGATTAGCTCCGGCAGCTCGTCCAGGGAAGTCGAGCGGAGCTTCATCCCGAACGGGGTGAGCCTGTCCTTATCCGGCAAAAGATTGCCGTCCGGATCCGTTTTGTTGGACATGGATCGGAATTTGTAAAGCTTGAAGATCTTCCCGTCCCGGCCCGGGCGCGCCTGCTGGAAAATCACCGGGGCGCCGAGCTTGACCCTGACCAAAACCGCCGTCACCGCCATGACCGGTGACAGGACGATCAGCGCCAAAAGCGCGCACAGGAAGTCCTGCGGCCTTTTTACATACTTTTCATAGAAATGCTTTTCGTGCATTTTTATCTCTCCAAACGCCTGAACTTCTCCGGCATAACATTGACTTTCAGCATTTCTGCCATTGCCCCCGGCTGCCCGTGTCCCGGAAAGACAAGCGCAATATCGCGCTCTATGCTTTGCAGCCACGGCACGTCCTCTTTCCAATACTTTTGGGTGCTGCCTCCCGGAAACCGTGTGACCGTCGGGATGGCAAGCAGCTCGTCACCGGAAAAAAGCATATTTCCGTCCAAGATATAACCGGCCGAGCCGGGCGAATGACCGAAAAGAGGCCGGCATTGGATCGTGTGCCCGTGCCACAAAAACGCATCGTCGCTGTCAAATGTCCGATCCGCGTCGGCAGCCGCAAATGGAGAGATCACCTTCGCGATCTCCGAATGGGTCTGCATGGAGATCAATGCGTCCCCTACGGAGGATAAATTGGTTTTGGGCGACTGGATGCGCTCGCTGCATTCCGCGCTCGCTGTCACCCTGCACGCAAAGTTCCTCCTCAGCCTTTCCAGCCCGGATATGTGGTCGAAGTGCTCGTGCGTGAGAAAGACGGTTACGGTCTCAATGTTCCGATCTCTTAACAGCGACATCATCTCATCGCTGTCGACCGCATCGAAAATCAGCGCTTCGCGTTCCTCGGTCAGAACATAGGAGTTCGCGTCAAAAACGCTCCAAGAGAATATATCAAAATGGTTTCCGAAAGCTTCAAATTGATCCATTTTCAAGCTCTTTTCGTGTACACGATATTGTAAAGGCCGTCATGCCGAAAGCCGTATTTCCCATGGAACTTGTTCGAGGCGGCGTTTCCGGTCTCCACCCAAGCGTAAGCGTATCGGCCTCCGCCGGACACGTACTCCCGAAGCCTGTTCTGCAGCATCGCGTGAATGGTTTTCCGTTCGCCTCTGTTTATGATCTGATTGATGTAAAACTTACGGGGCTGCATGACCACCTGCAAAAGCGCGTCAATGTTTCCATCGCTGTCCCTGTGCAGGGTAATCTCCTTTTTTTCTATTACCTTAGATACTTCCTCGTCCGAAAGAAGGCGGCTGACTCTGGTGTCAAAGGTTTCCCAAAGGAATTGATTCATTTCGCGCGCTTCGCTGGTTTTCGGAAAATATCCGACCGACGCGTCAAAATACTGCGTGATCTGCTCGGGAAGCCCCGTGCAGTCCGGCGTAGACAGCCGTCTCAGCTCCGCAAGCACTTCAAACCCGCAGGACTCCAACAACGCTCTGTTTTCTTCGGGGTCCCGTGCAACGATCTCCGCAACGAATTCCCGTCCCGCAAAACGGGAGAGCATCTCCGGAAGCTCCGACGGAGCCGCCGCGCAAAAAACGATCCTCTTGACCCCGTGGTCGTCATAAGCCGCAGCAACCGCGCCGTCCGACATATAAAACTCGGTCACTTTGTCGACAAAGTCCAGAGAAGAAAGATTGGAAACACAGCCCCTGCTTCTTCTCAGAGACATGATCTTTTCTGTCAGCGTCATGTCACAGCCCCGTCTCAAGCATCTCGCAGTGGCTGAGCTTCCCGATCTCCATGAACATGACGCCCCAAGCAAGGCCGGAGCCGAATGCCGAAAGGCAGCACATCTTCTTTTCATGCAGAAGCGCGTCCCTGTAATTCAGGATCGCAGTCATCGGGATCGACGCGCCGCTCGGGTTGCCGTAGTTTTCGACCAAATTCATCGGGAGCTTGTCGAACGGCAGGTTTGCCTTCTCCGCGAGCTTCTGCAGCATGAATCGGTTTGGCTGATGGAACAGGAAGCAGTCTATCTCGTCGATCGTTTTCCCGGCTTCCTGGAAGGCGTGCTCCAGCATCGGCGGCACTTCGGTCTGAACGAAATTGAACACGCCGCTCCCGTCCATATGCATATTGTCCAGCGACCTGAAATTCCCGTCCCCCAGATCCTGCATCACCGCAGTCTCTGCACTGGACGGCATCCGGAACGCGCCTGCGGGGATGATCAAAGCGTCCCGCCGGGAACCGTCGGTATTCAGCTCAAAGTAGATCTCTCCGGCTTCGGCGTCGTTTTCCACGATCGAAACGGTCGCCGCGTCGCCGATCAGCGGGAAATCGTTTCTGTCCCGCTTGGAGACCTTATGGCTCAGGACGTCCCCGTTGATCAGAACGACCTTCCTGTCTCCCATGTGTTCCAGCAGCAGGAACGACTGCATCAGGCCCAGCAGGAAGCCGCAGCAGCCCTGCGGAATGTCCATGCAAAGGACGTCCTGCGGCAGCCCGCACTCGCCGTGAACGATATTGCTGATGTGCGGCACGAAATGATCCGGGCAAAGGCTCACAACGACCACCGCGCCGATCTCGTCCTTTTCGATCCAGCCGCCGTCCAGGATGTACTTCATGCCTGCAAGCGCAAGATCCGAAACGGTCGTAGAATCTTTGGCGAGACGGTGCTGGTTGAACCCCATCACCTTTTTCAGGCGCAGCGTCTGCTTCGGCGGGAACGAATAATTCCCGACCTCGTCGTCAAAGAGTCCCACTTTTTCGGGAAGGATCCCGAGCATGGCGGTGATCGCCTTGCCCTTAAACCGCATCTGCATCAGATCGTTCCCCCGGATTTCTCCACAAGACCCGCGATCGCCTCCACGGAGCAGAAGTTCTCGGGCACAATATCCAACCCGTCGATGGTGATATTGTATTTTTCCTCGAGCATACTTGTGAGGGAGATGATGTCAAACGAGTCCAAAAGCCCGTCCATGACAAAATCGCTGCTCTCTGCAAAATCGAATTCGGGCTTCAATTCGACCAGCATTGCTAAAATATCCTTCATGGCTCCAGTTTCCTTTCATTCGTTCGCCATATTTTTCAGAAGAAGTCTGTCGATCTTCCCGTTCGTATTTCTCGGGAGCTCATCCATTTTGACAAACACCCCGGGGATCATGTAGGCAGGGAAGACCTTTCCGAGCTTACTCCTGAAATCTTTGTCGGAGATCTCGCTGTCGTTCTCGTAATACAGAACGATCTCCTTCTTTTCGTACTGGTAGACCGCGCAGCAATACTTGACGGTCTTCAGGTCGTTTTCGATGACGTGCTCGATCTCACCCAGCTCTATACGGTAGCCCATATGCTTGATCAGGCTGTCTTTTCTGCCTTTGAACATGATGTTCCCGTCTTCGAGCTGGTATGCGATGTCCCCCGTGCGATAAATGACCTCGGGATACGCGGTATTGAGGGGGTTCTGTGTGAACGCCGCCGCCGTTTTCTCCGGATTGTTGTAGTACCCCATCGCAAGCGAAGTGCCTCTGACGCACAGCTCCCCTTCCTCGCCGATGCCGCATTCTTTGTCCTCGTCGTTCAGGATCAGAATGTCGGTGTTGCGATACGGAACGCCGATCGGCAGGGGCTCGCTCTCCTTCGGCCTTTCTTTGACCACATAGAACGTGCAGTCGAGGGTGATCTCGATCGGCCCGTAAAGGTTGGCAAAGACGGTATTCGGAAGGTTGTCGTACCACACCAAAAACTGCTTGGTCGGAAAGACCTCTCCCGCAAACCACACTAACTTCAAATCGGGCAGCGGGACTCTTTCCAACAGCTTCAGGTTCGCGATATTCACCATGATGGACGGCACCCAGAAAATGAAGCTGACATGATGCTCCGCAAGCGCCTGAAGCAGCCTCACCGGGAAAGAAGCCATCATCGCGTCGAGCAGGACGATCCGGGAGCCGTTCACCATCATCATGCAGAGTTCAAAATCAAAAATATCGAATACCACCGGGGACAGCGAACCGAGGATCTCTGAACCGTCGAAACCGAAATTCTCATTCGAGACTGCCATGAAATCGAAGAAGCTTCTGTGATTTAAGACAACGCCCTTCGGTGTTCCGGTCGAACCCGATGTATTGATCAGACAAAACGGATCCGTATCAATGAGTTGCTTTCTCTTTTCTGCGAGATGTGCTTCGCTGAACTCCACGCCGCTCCAGTCGATGTCATCCATGAACACGACCGGAATGTCCAGTCCCTCAAGAATACCTTTATAAATCTTCCTCGTGATGATTGCGGAGGGCTTTACCAGCTCGAAGATGTTCATGATCCGTTCCCTGGGTGTTTTTACATCCAGGTTCATGAACGGGTTGCAGGAATACATGATCCCCAGATCGGCCGTCACCGTGTTGATCTCCTTGGGGAGAAAGACCGCAATCGGAGAGTTGATCCTTCCGCCGATCTTTTCTTCAAGGATCGCAGCCAGTTTCTCGGCTCTATCTTTCAAGGCCGAAAACGTGATGCTTTCCTTATTATGAACGACGGCAACAGCATCCGGCTTAGCCTTTTGCGTTATTTCAAAGAAATCAAGCAAATGGGTTTTCACGTTTCCCTCTCCTTCAGCAGTGCGTTATTCTTCCCTTCGTGCGGTCATATGTGTAAATATGCGTCAGATCTTCCGCAGCAAAAGGTTCTTCCAAATAATAATTGATATCGTTTTTTATATTGTTTTCAATTTCCCGATATGCGTCGCGTTCCGAAAGGCAGGCGACATACTTATTGCCAAGTCTTTTCTTTTTCAGCATTCTTTTTTCAACCATGCTGTTCTCAAAATAATCATATTTCGGCGGCAGCTTTACCCCGCCGCACTGTGTGTGGATGATCTGCCGACGTCTTGAACGCTTGTTATCGTAATCAATGACATCCCCTTCAAACGGCATATCAAACCGATACGGAACATCCAGCATCTTCTCGACATAATGAACGTATGTAAAGCAATCCGCCATTTCCGCGCCCAAAAAGAGGAATTTCACGCCGTCCAGATGATGGATCCGATCCAGCCCGCTGCCCGCGCCGAGAGAATGATCGCTTATCGTTTCGAATTTCTGCTTCAGCGCCAAGGGGACAGAGACCGAAAGAAGCGGGTCGAGCGTCCTGTACCTTCCGTCCAGTTTCCGCACATACTCGTTAAACGCCCCCATAGAGGTTTTGCTCTCCAGAACGTCGTAATCCTCATTGTTGCAAAAACTGTACGTAAAAGTCGGGACAATGATATGCTTCACGCCCAAACTTTCAACGACCTGATACAGCGTGCCGAGATACTCCCGCCGTTTAAATCCGGGCAGCGGGCTGCCGAACATCACGTCGGAATGGATAAACAAACAGTCGCAGTCGTCCGCCCCTATATCCCGAAGCGAAGCATAAATATCCTGCGCAGAATAAATTCTGCCGTCGGAATCCGAAAAAAGCCCGTCCAATATGCTCACACTCACAATCAGCCATTTAGAAGTTCACGTACCCGCCATCGGCGTAGATCTCTCTTCCCGTGATCATTCTCGATGCATCCGAAAGCAAAAACAGGATGATATCGGCTATATCCTCAGGTTCTTCCAAGCCAAGGACAGCCTTTTTTAATGACGCATCGATCTCGTTTTCCGTCTTATTCTCAAATGCCGCGCGGATCATCGGAGTGTTCACGTTTGAGGGCATCACTGTATTGATGCGTATGTTTTTCTCGGCGAGTTCCATCGCCATCGAAGTGACCATCGCATTCATTCCCGCCTTCGTCGCCACATAGATCCCCTGACACTTTTGCGGATATCGAACGGATATGGAGGACACACCTACGATACTCGCCTTGTCATGGTATTTCTTCTTGGAAAGAAGGCTCACCATCTCCGCAAAGGAGTACAGGTTGACCGTCATGCTCGTGTCTATATTTGCCTTGTTGAGCAGCGAGATCGGCAGGATCTTCGCGATCCCGGCGCAGTGGACCAACCCGTCGATCTTGTGCCCGTCGCTTATGACGTCGTCAA
>CANQOI010000062.1 GCA_947625435.1 uncultured Clostridia bacterium
ATCACGTTATCGTAGTAATCTCTCATGTACCCTTGTTGGATCGGGATATCGTACTCGTCAATGATGATAATGGGCGCCACGCCGTGATGTTTATGGAGCATCTCCGACAGATTCAAAAGCGCGCCGGAAAGCTCGACCTCGCTTACGTCTCCCGCGAGAAGGTTTTCAAACGCTTTCTTTTCATATTCATTGCATTTCTCTGAAGTTTGCAGCTCGATATGGCGAGCCGCTTCTTTGGAAAAAACGCCCCGTATGGCCTCAAAGGTTTCTTTCCAAGTGTTGAATTTTATATCCTTAAAGGTGATGAAGATCACCGGATATTTGCCCTGATAAGCACGGTATTTTTCGCCGCATGCCCAAATTTTCTTATCTTTGAAATATACGGACGTGTCTTTGTCGTTCTTTTCAAAAAATGTGCGAAGCATATCCATATTCAGCGTTTTTCCGAACCGGCGCGGGCGTGTAAACAGAGACACCATCGGCTTTTCATCGAGGAAATCCTTGATCATCATGGTTTTGTCGACGTAATAATATTCGGTGGACGCCAAGCGGTAATCGGACACGCCTACCGACAGCGGCAACGTCGTTTTTCGGGTGTTTTTTCGATAGGCTCCCGTTTTGACTCGCTTATCGGCAGGTTTTTCCGCATCGGCGGGAATGACCCAATTTCTGCCGGCTTTCTTCGCCCCGTCAATGCGCCCCTCTTTGCAGAGCGTCGAGATCCGACGCCGGCTGATATTCCAAAGGACGGCAGTCTCTTTTGCGGATATGGTGTTTGCCACGGTCGCACTTCCTTACAAATCCTGCGTTCAGTATATCAGTCCCAAAGAATAAAATCAACACTTATCGGAACAATATCAAATATGTTTTGACATTGTTCCGATAGAATGTTCTTTTTGACAAGTATTTCAATATGGACAAGTGTATTACGGTACAGTATAATCAGATGCGATACAGGAGGTTCTTTGCCATGGTAAAGCGTCGGGTTTCCTTCTAAACGATAGAAGGAAATATAACCTATCCTTCTATCGTTTTCGTGAAATGAAACAATAGAAAGGATAATTGAAATGAAGAAATATCAGCGAAAGAACCGCGCCCATTATATCGGCGCTCTGGTTTTTATACTCATCAGCACGATCTTCGCAGTTGTGCTGCAATTTTTCAAAGGCGATGTTTTGGATCATGCCATTGTAGAAGATGCGGCAGCAACACTCAGATATGCTGCCCTGTTGATTGTATCCATTCTCGGAGAAGTACTGTTCTACTACTTCTATAAGCGATCCGGCGCAAAATTTTCCGTTGAATGTACGAGACTTCTGAAACACGATATTTTTGAAAGCATCCTCCGGCAGTACTATGTCACTTATAAAGAGAAGCAGCAGGGCGAATATGTGGCTAAGTACGTGGGCGAAGCAGATATGATAAAGTCCCGCTATTTTCAGATGCTGCCCCTGTTTTGGGAGATCCTGCTGAAGATCATTTTTGTCAGTTTCGCACTGTTCCTTCTGGACCTGCGGATCGCGCTCATAACGATCCTGCTCCTGACGACACCGCTTTATATTCCCAAACTCATTGAGAAGCGCTTGCAGAAAGCACAAACAGAATATTTGAAAACGGTTGAAGAGAATCTGGCAAAGGTGAACGACTGGCTCAGCGGTTTTGAGATCATCAAGAATTTTTCGATCGAGCGACAGATCCTTTTGAAATTTGATGAATCCAACACGCTGTCTATCGCTATCAATTTGCTTCTGCGCTATTATGATGTTGCAAGTGGCAAAATCACTGTGGATGGCGTGCCGATCACCGAGTATGGCAGCACTTATTCAGCGATAACCGTTGTCAGGCAAGAGGCGGTCTTGTTCCATGAAACTCTTCGAAACAACCTGACAATGTACTGTAGTGTAAGTGATGAAGAACTCATAAAGATGTTACAAAGTCTTGGTCTTGGCAGATTTGCAAATTTGCAGTCGCTGGATGCCGTCATCACGGAAAATGGTGCAAACCTTTCCGACGGCGAGAAAAAACGCATCTGCCTGGCACGGGCGCTGCTGCGTAACACGGACGTGTTAATCCTTGACGAGCCCCTTGCGAACCTCGATGAAAGCACGGCCGGGAAGATCGAAGATTTAATTTTGTCCGTTTCGGGGAAACTGCTAATCGTCGTGTCATATCAGTTTTCGGAGGAAAAGCTGCGCTCGTTCGATAATGTGATCGCACTGGGTACACAGTAAAAACGCTGTACGGAATAAGCCAATGCCATGTAAGAGTCGCTTTTTGCGGAGAATGAAATTATTTCTTATTTCATCGGATTGTCAAGCAGATCTTCTATGCTGCACCCGATCACACGGGCGAGCTTATAAAGCGCCTGCGCCTGCGCTTTGTCGATGTCGTTGACCCTCTGCTCGTACATCTGTATGTTCCGCAGATTCACCCCGGACTCTTTAGCAAGCTCCGACTGTGACAGACCGCGACTTTCACGCAGCGTTTTCAGTTTTGATTCCTTCGGCGTTTCTTCACAGCGTTCCTCCATGGCGTTGACAAACTGTGTAATGTCCATCTCATGGTAAACGGGATACATCAATATTATATCGGACAGCTTGACACAGCTTAAGATGTCTTTGAATCTCCTTCCGCTGCGCCATTGATACTGGGCAAGCGCCCAGCCTGCCCAGTATTCCGGCGATAATCCGTCCGAATACCGCAGCTCCGGCACCGCTCTGCTTGCATAGGTTTTCTTAACGATGGCTTTTGCAAGCTCTGCTCCGGACATTCCTGAAAGGACGGCGGGATTTCCCCGCTCGAACTGCTCGGCATATCCGGATGACATAAATATTGTCGCCGCCCAATCCGCCTCAAAGCCGCAGTCATTGATCAGGTGATCAAAGCATTGCGACAGGGTATCTTTAGCGTCACTCAAGTAAGATTCGTTGTATGCGCGGGTCATCGTTTTTCATCTCCTCCCGAAGAATATCCAGCACAAAAATATCGTCCCGATAGGTTTTGGATTTTGCGATTTCTTCTTTATAGGTTTGCCTCGCTTTGGTGTCTCTTGCCACAAACTTGAGATAATAATCGCTCTTGTCCACAGGTGAGGCATCCGCAAAGTGAATCTGGTCAAACGCTTTTTTTGAAACAAGCACTGTTTGCAGTCCCAAATTACCCAATCGTAAGGCTTTATTCAGGCATCTGAGCGGCAGCGCATTTTCTACAAATGACTCGGCATAGCGAAAATAGGAATCGTCCGCCCGATAGCCGGTGATCAGATCATACTCGGCGGTATCAACAGAGAACCGCTTGATCAGGTATTCTCTTGCGTCAATGGCAATAGGCGCGGAAAGAGAGAAGGTGCGATGTTTTAATAAAATGGCGATCCAGTTCAGAACCGTATGTGTTCCATCCGACAGATTCAGCGTTTTTAAGCCGTCCATATCCATCGTATACCGATTCACAAACCCGTCCTTCCCGTTTTTACACGCCCACTCCCTTGCCATTTCATCGACCTCGGTGCAATAAAATCCCCGTCCATAATCATTATTGTCATTTTTAAACGAGAAATCCGGTTTCTCAACGATTTGATCGCTCCCATGCAAGAGTGTTATATTACACATGTCCGCCTCCCTATATCACTCCAATGGTATGCGTGTATTATATCATTGCAATGATAGTTTATCAAGAAATTTCACAGAAGTTTTACGTAGGGCAAATTGCAAACCGCAGCTTTTGGGCGTAAACCGTCATAAATCGCGGCCAACCTAATCTGAAATCTGATAAACTATAGTATTATTTTTGAGGATTTCCGTACTCCCTATACATCGCTTTTGTGGAGATGATCCACTGTTTATCGAACTTGCACACGTCAACACCGTTCACAAGCTTCCCATATGCAATAGCCTTCCGCAGCGTGCTTTCATGTAATCCCCATATTTCAGTGGCATCACTGAAGGCCATCAGTCCGTCAAAAGGCGTGTCAACCGCCACTCCGTTTTCCCATAATTCGTCGCAGGAAAGGTCAATGTCGTCGTTCCAAATGACACCGTAACCGCCTACATCCGTTTGTACCTCGGAAAACAAATCTATATCCTTCATGCGGGGCCCTTTTCTGAATGGCTTCCTTGATCCCATCGGATGGGCGAAAGAGATTTCTGCGTTTCGTTTCACACAGCTTCAAAAGATCGGCAATGACGTTCGGCCTTTCCTCCAGCCATGAGCGATATTCCTCGTCGGTCATATCATGGGTCGCTCTGCCGGCGTCCTCATAGCGAAATTGAAAGCAGACACCTTGACGAAAAATTTGAACGATCTCCTCAACGCTTGTTCTCAGAACATTTCCCGACACAACCATCGGGTGCAAATAGAGTGATTCCTTCTCCCTGTGAACTGTGGGACATGCCCCTCGGTATTTGCTGGACTTTACAAGCCATCCCGCGTTTTCAAACAGACCGCAGATTTCCGGGAAGAATCGGTCTTCACTGTCTTCATTTTTCCAACCGCCCATTCCGTACTCTGAATTGATGTGAAAATACGCTTTCACATAAGCCGATTTTTCATTCATCGCTTGCTTGCTCATTGTAACTCCTCCTTACTTTTTTATGGATGCAAAGGAAGAATGACAAGGAGCCGAAGTCATTTCAAGAAAAAAGGCGCCGCTTTACGACGCCCTATAGAATCAGATATATAAATATTTTTGAAAACGCTGAAGATCAGCCGGTCAGCAGCGCAGAAATATCTGCCGGATCAACCGCTTTGACAACGCGGCCATGTGGCGTTCGCACCCTTTATCCCATCGGAATAGAGAAACCACACGTCCGGGAACTCAGTCTTTTGAAACTCCGCGTACCTCCGCCAAAATTCCGTGACCGCTGCATCCTCCCTGACTTGATAGCCGGTCTTCTGCTTTTTTATTGCATGAGATATTTTCTGTGCCTGAAATTCGTTTCGTCTGCCGTCCGTATTCTGAAAACAGGAGAGCATTTCCTCATAGGAAACGCGGTTCGGATATTTTGCCGCCTCATGATTTTCGGAGAGGTACTTTTGCGGTGCGGCGATGAATACATAAAATTCATCATACAGGCTGTCTGAAATGCCGCGTTCTCCCCGCAGCGTATATCGCGCCACTTGCTCAGGCATGGCGATTGCGTCCACCTTGTCCTCGATCAGAAAGCCGATCCGTTTGTCGCCTGCCGAAAGCGTCACCGTGATATCGGACTCTCCGAGAGCAGGATCGGTTTTAGACAGTTCCACGAACAAAACGTCGCCGCACCCATGTCATAGGCTGTGATGAGCTGCCCGAAAACGCTCTCCGGCGTCCCCTCGGCCTTGCCCGCAAGGATTTCCTCCGTTGCCGTGATAAGCTGCGGGATCAACGCGGGCGATACCGGACAGCTTCCGTGGGAGGGATAAATCTCGTCAAACAGCCCCGCCATGCTTTCCAGCCGACGCAGACTGTGGATGTAAGCGTGCATTTCCCGGCATTCGCCGAACATAAAAATCCTGCCGTCCTGCACCGGGTCGCCGGAAAAGAGCCGACGATTCTTTTCATCAAGTAGAGCAATGCTACCCGGCGTGTGACCGGGGAGGGCGATCACGCGAAGCGGACGGCCGCCTAGGTCGATCACGTCCCCGTCCCAAACAGGCAGGATATTCCCCTGCCGCCTTTGCTTGCCGTAAAAGTTAACACATTCGGCGGGATTCATATAAAATTCGTCAAACTCGCCGTTGCTTGCGATGTGGTCAGGGTCGGCGTGGGTATTGAGCAGGGACAGGGGCCGATCGGTGAGCGCCTCTGCCAGCTCCTTTGCGTTATGCGTCTGCATTCCGCTGTCGATGAGCAACGCACGCTCGCTTCCCGTCAACAGGAAAAAGCGGACGCCGTCCTCTTCAAAGCGCCATGTTTGATTGTCAATTTTAACTGTGCGTACCATTTCGTTTCTCCTTCATATGTCTTCTGCATCTTGTTTCAGGATATCGTCCATAGGGACAGTCTTTCCGTCCGAAACTGAATCCTTCGTTCATAATCGTCGATCCGTTTTACCTTACCGGAAATCGTGACGTACTTGCCTCCGGCTTTCTTTTTATCCGGCAGAAAATAGGTCACGGTGATCTCCGGTTCTTCCGCAATATGATCCTGCAAAATCTGGATTTTGGCGTTGAGCAGGTCGATGGTGGCTTCGTCAAGCTCGATTTTGGAGTCAGTCAGGCGGGCGGCTTCGTCCTCCGCGTCCTCATAACCGGACAGCGCCTTGAAGGAGGCAAACTGCGCCGCGCGGCCTTGCATCGACATCCGCTTGTACGGATACTCCACGCCCTCCGGGTATGGAATATCGTATTCTTTTGCATATTTCAGGTTATCTCCCATAACGGCGCACTCCTTTCATTGGAATTAGATTTATTACAGCAACAGCGAAGCTCCCATGGCATGGGCCTTTTCGCAGTCCTGCGGGAATATCGTCTGATGCCGTTCCTTTTTATGTACCGGGTCGAACATATCGCCGGTATACAGGCTGTAATCGTCATATTGCAGGGTGTCCGTTGCACAGAGTATGCTCGTTTCCCCGAAGAAGCGTTCAAAGGTTCCCTTGTGGGAAGTGATCAGCGCATCGTAATACCGCTCGTCCGGCGCGTTCATCGTGTAGATCAGACCGACCCTAATGTTCTTTTCATACGCCAGCTTGCCGTCTTTGCGGTAAAGCAGTCCGGGGAACCAAAGGCGCTCCATGAGATTTCGCACCATGCCCGGCACGTCTCCGAAATAAATCGGCATGGATATGATCAGCCCGTCCGCATTCAGAATGTCGTCGAGGATCGGCGCAAGGTCGTCCCGCACCGCGCATTTTCCAAAGCTCGCCCCGCCCAGCCGTTTGCAGGCAAAGCAGCTTCGGCAACCGGAAAAGGTATGATCGATCAAATGATACAGCTTTGTTTCGGCGCCGTTCTCCGCTGCGCCGCAAAGGGCTTTTTCCAGCAGGATCGCCGAATTCTTGTTTTTCCTTGGGCTTCCGTTAATTCCGATCACACGCATTTGAGCTTCCCCCTTTATCACTCTTTATCCCATACAAGGCTCAACTTGCCGGAGCCGACCTCAAAATGATATTTAGCGATTCCGAGATCCATTTTGGTGAGCATTCCCTTCCCCGCCTCGGCTTTTACCTTGTCCCCGACAAGGGTAAAGTGAAACTTCTGCTGATTGACCGCCGTGGGTGCAAGCAGCGCCGCCTCCACGCCGCCCCGAAACCAATCGGGCGCATTTTCTGCGCTTGCAACCTCATCAAAGGTCTTGGAGCGGTGCGGCGTCCCCTGAGTCTGCCCGTACCCAACCGCGATCACGGCGCAGAGCTTTTCGCCCCGCTCCACCTTATATGCAGAGCGAACTTTGGAATAGGTCAAGGCGACCCAACAGGTATTCAGCCCCAGCTGCTGCGCCTTTAATACCAGCCGTTCGCCGTAATAGCCGCATTTTTCTTCCAGATCGGCGGCCTTTTTGCCGATGAGCGCGAAATAATTTCTCACGCCGGAAAACTTCCCGTAATGCGCCATAAAACCGGAAAACGCTTTCGGCTCGCCGGTCACAAGCTGAATGTGCAATCCGCTCTCCTTGTTGCAGGCGTCCGTTTCGGCCTGCAGCTCGGCAAGTTTCGCCGCATCGATAGGCTTATCCGTGTATTGTCGGACGCTGTGCCGCGTCCGCATAGCTTCCATGATCTCCATGCTCATTCCTCCTGTTCGTTAAACAGAATTGTTTTTATAGCTTTTCAGCCACTGCTCCGACTCTTTCCGGCTTTGGAACACCGTGACGGATTTTTCCGGGTATTCCCCGATCAGACGGTAAATTTCGGGCAGCTGCTTTTCGGGAAATTCCTCGATCCACTGTCGGAATTCCTCGTCAAATTCGTCCTCCACCCAGGGCAGATCTTCCCTGACCGTTCCGATGCGGGAAGCCGCCCCCGCGAGGCAGACCTCTTTGGGATAGTCCAGCAGAAAGACCGCGTCGCAACGCTCCAGTCTCGGCCGCAGGGTGCGCTGATAGTTCCCGTCGATGATCCAGCGCTCCTCGGCGAGAATTTCGGCGAGCCGCCGGTCGAACTCCTCCCGCGACACGGTGGTTTTGTCCGGCTTGTGCCAGATTTGGTCAAGATAATACAGCGGCAGACCGGTCTTCTCCCGCAAGGCGCGGGCGAAGACGCTCTTTCCCGCGCCGGGAGAACCGATAACAATGGCGCGATTAAAGGGCTTCATTTTGTTTCCTTTCCCATCAGCTTGTCCGGCTCTTCCACATAGATCGCCACCTCGCCGCACTGCGGACAGACCGCGGCTCTCGGTATGACGGCGACATGGCCCTTGGCGGGCCTGATCACGATTCCAATGCCCAGCGAATACAGTTACGCATGAGTATGCCTCCTTTGCTTCTTTCGTTTGGCGGATCGCCTTCCAATGAAGCGGCAACAAGCAAAATTTATCTCTCCGACAAGCTGAAATTGTCACAGGCAAAATATGCTTTTGATCAGCTGCTTCCCTGTACTTGTTTTGACGAATTGATTCAGAAAATTTTCTATGGCTTTCCTGTCATATCCGTTTTCTGAAGCGTTGACGATATAATCCGCTTCTATCAGGATTTGATAATCTATACCGTCAATGCCTGATAAAGTGTGATGATGACCTACGAGATATTTTATCCGCTCTATCTGATGTGCACACATACCGGCGTCGCTCAAAAACGCTTCTACCATTGGCCCGCCTTCCGCTTCCTGGAGTTTTCCGTTGGCATTGCCATACTTTTCGCGGCAGAGCGGGCAGGCAATATCGTGAGTAATTGCAGCAACTTCAAGAATGAACTGCGTTTCCTCATCCAGCCGCTCCGATTCCGCAATTGTTTTGGCGTAAGCCCAAACGCGAATAAAGTGGTCGATATCGTGAAGATTGCCTTTTGAAAAGGCGATCATCTTGTTCATAATTTGAGAAACGGTCATATCCGACACCTCCGTAAATTTCAATTTATCTTAGTTACCCTCTGAAAACGCTGTAATTTCAAGGCGTTTCGCCTGTTTTGTGTTCCTACCTTATGTATTTTCCCTTGTTTTTGCCCTTACGAGCCGAAACAAGGGAAATTTTTTTACTCCCCACCGACCACCTTATCCAGCAGTCTTGCGGAAGTACGCTTCGCTTCCCTTGTAGCGTGAGCGTAGACATTCATTGTGGT
>CANQOI010000063.1 GCA_947625435.1 uncultured Clostridia bacterium
GATGCCAAAGTGGTCGGAACGCCTGTATTTACTGGCGATTCGGCCACTTTACTTTTCTGTAACTGTCAAAGACGGGAATATATATTGTAGCAGATTGTGGGGATTATTTCAAGATGTTGCGACTATATTTGATAACTGTGCAAACGCCAAGCTATCAACCGTAGGAAACGAGCTTCAAATAGTTGTTCAGCGTCGTGCCGCTTATCTCATAGACCGCCTGTGCGCCGCTGTCCTTGTCGAATATGTATTGTTGGACGGAAGGATTGCTGTATCCCGCCGCGACGTAGACGTGCAGGCGCACCTGTGAACCGTTCGGGATGTTGGAATCCTTTGCGAGGTCTACCGACCGCTCGGCATACTGCAAAATATCGCGGTAACCGGCGGTGTACCAGCTTTTCCATTCTCCGGCGAAGCTGACGTTGCCCTGCCCGTCAGTGTGACGCTCGCGGTATTCCATGACGATCTGCGCGACGAACGCGCCGTCGTTTTGGAGTTTCAAATATCGTAAAGTGTTCATGTTCTGCCTCCTATCACATAAGTGTCAGCGCATATTGGTACAGGCTGTCAAATTCTTTGTCGAACAGTGGAGAGCCGGAATAGAGAATTTCCTTGCCGGATACGGAAACATAGGCGTTCAGCCCGACCGCCGTCACGTTGTCGTCAAGCACCCATGCGCCGCCCGAAGCGCCCGCGCCCATCTTACTACCGAACATCGCCCAATGCCCGTAGATCGGGACAACAAGTCCTTTCACAAACATCATCTGCGCGCCGTCAAAATAGGCTGTCGGGTAGCCCATCGAGGTGATCTGTTTGTCGCGGATTTGGGTGTCTGTGGTGTAGCGCAGGGGCGTTGCGACCTTTGACGGCTTGTCCAAAATGGCGATTGCGTAGTCGTATTTCTCGTTCTTGGTCTGATACCAATTTTCACGCAAAGCAACGGTTTTGAACGTAAAATCCTCAGACGAAAGTTCGCCTGTGTAGTCAAGTTCAAAGACGTAATTCTCGCCTATACTGCCGGAATCCTTGTCTTGAATGCAGTGCGCCGCCGTGAGAAGCATATTGTTTTTCATGAAAATGTTGCCGCTTGCAACAAAGTCTTTGCCGTTCATTGAATAGAACAGCTTTCCGCCCGTGGTGAACGGCATTTCGGCGAGATTCGCCTGTGCCGGGTCGGTCGGAGGCGGAGGTGGTGGAGCATTGTCCGCGCTCGGCATCCCCTGTGAAATCGGTGCGCCGCCTATAACTGGAGTTGCCGCCTTCTTGCGTTCCGGCGTCCAGTATTCTCGAATGTCGTGGGGCGAATTGTCAATACTGCCGAGCTGCATCGGCATAAACCGCCCGCCGTTGGGGTTGTTCATATGCTTTCCTCCCTCGTTACAGTAGTGTCAAGACGTAGTTATATAGCTTTTCAAATTCCGCGTCGAATTTCGGTGAACCAATATAGGGCACGCCTTTTGCGGTAGTTCCATTAAAAGAATTCAGTCCGACGACCGTTTCGCCGTCCTCCAGTACCCACGCGCCGCCCGAAGCACCGTTTGACAGCTTGCCGTCGCGGATCATCCATGAATCGGGTCGCTCATCGACAGAGCCGGTTATATACATCATCTGCGCGCCGTCGAAAATATCCGTCGGATAGCCTGATGCGGTCACGGTTCTGCCGAGAAGATTCTCAATCTTATATTGCAACGGTTTTTCGACCGTGGAATCGCGGTTCAAAATGGCGATGGCATAGTCCCATTTGTTATCTTTCTCTGTGTACCAATTTTCTTTGAGCGCGACGGTTCGAAACGTGAAATCCTCCGTGGACAGCTCGCCCGTGTAGCAACGCTCGAACACGAAGTTTTCGGCGAGGTGACCTGTGTTGTCATCCTGCACGCAGTGCGCCGCCGTCAGGAGCAGGTTGTTTTTCATGAAAATGTTCCCGCTTGCGACGTAATCCACGCCATCGAGAGTGAAAAAGAGCTTACCGCCCGTGATGAACGGCATCTTGCTCATATCCGCCTGCTTTGGGTCGGTCGTCGGAGCGGCGTTGGAGCCGTTGGACGGTGTAGAGTCGAGCGCGCTCACACCCGTACCGGCTCTGTGCGTGGGGATAGCCGCCCTCTTTCGCTCGGGCGTCCAGTATGCCCGAACGTCCTGCGGCGACTTGTCGAGGGTTTGACGTTGAAATGTGATGAAATCGCTGTCTGGTGTGGATAAAACCATTGTTAGCCCTCCTTTGGCGTGAGTTTCCATTGTTTTTTCACAAAAATCTTAAAGGTTGAATTTGTTTTTGTTTATTTTACACCAAGCCCTTTGTCGTTGTCAATACCACAGGCGAAAAATTTTGCTTTGCGGCGAAATTTTTGACTTTCGCGGGATTTGTGGTATAGTGGATGACAGGGGAGAGAGCCAAAATGCTTATATTACCTGCTCGCTTTTCTTCATCGCTTCTCCAATCACCTGATCCATGTCGTAATACTTGTACTCCGCAAGTCGCCCGCCGAAAATGATGTTTTTCTCGTTATCGGCGAGCTTTTTGTATTCAGCATAAAGCTTTCCGTTTTTCTCGTCGTTGACCGGATAATACGGCTCGTCGCCGGGCTTCCATTCAGAAGAATATTCACGGCTGATTACGGTTTTCGGCAGATCATTCCCCTGCTCGTCCTTTCCGAACTCAAACCACTTATGCTCGATGATTCGAGTCCACGGCGTTTCTCGGTCGGTGTAATTGACGGCGGCGTTGCCTTGGAAGTTAGGCTTTTCGAGTACTTTAGTTTCAAAACGGACGGAACGATATTCGAGCGGACCGAAACGGTAGTCGAAATATGCATCTATCGCGCCCGTATACACGACCGTCTCGGCAAGTGCGTTAAGTTCGATTTTGTTTTCAAGGTAATCCACACCGAAACGCACCTCAATGCCGTCGAGCATTCTCTCAACCATTTTCGTGTATCCGCCGACAGGGATACCCTGATACAGCGCGTTGAAATAATTGTTGTCGAATGTCAACCTCACTGGCAGACGCTTGATGATAAACGCGGGCAAATCTTTGCAGTCACGACCCCATTGCTTTTCCGTGTAGCCCCTGACTAGCTTTTCATAGATGTCGGTGCCGACGAGGGAGATTGCTTGCTCCTCCAAATTCTGAGGATTTGTAATGCCCGCCGCCTTGCGCTGTTCGTCAATCTTCGCCGCCGCTTCTTCCGGTGTCGTCACGCCCCACATTTTGTTGAAGGTGTACATGTTGAACGGGAGCGAGTAGAGCTCACCTTTATAGTTTGCGATGGGGCTGTTCGTGAAGCGGTTGAACGTCGCGAAGCGGTTGACGTAATCCCACACGGTCTTGTTGTTCGTGTGGAAGATGTGCGCGCCGTATTTGTGGACGTTGATGCCCTCAATTCGCTCTGTACAGACATTGCCGCCGATGTGCGGGCGCTTGTCGATGACGAGAACGGATTTGCCTGCGGCGTGTGCCTGCTGGGCAAAAATGGTGCCGTATAGGCCGGCGCCGATGATGAGGTAGTTATACATGTACTTTTTTATTTGAACCCCTTTCTACATCCATTTTTTATATAAACGTGCAAAAGCTCCTTGCTTGCTAAATTAGTCCCACTTCTCTACCAGATATCCGTGCTCACGATATTTTTCGCCGAGCAGAGTATGCCGCATACCGCCGTGGATCTGAAACACATTCAAACTTGATTTCCCGTTGATTTCCACAAGCATATAGGAGTCATCCTGAATTACAAAATCCCAAGCGAGTAACTCAAAATACGGCAGCCGTCGTGTTATTTCTGAGACACTATCAATAATTTCTTCCCAATGAGGCACAATCTTTCCCTCTATCTGAGCGCCGGTGTCAGGATGACACTCGGAATGCATATGATTACCCTTTTCATCGACAAAAAACATTCCGGCAACCTTTCCCAAACGACCGGTAGAAATATCAATTGGCGCGACCAATCCGCCTTGATTAAAATTATCCACAGGTGCAGATTTCATGCTGCCGATTCTTTGCAGTGCGCCGATCACCTCATGGCTTTCTTCGCCTTTCTTTTGCGCAGATAGGATACGGACAGTGTTAATGCTTTTGTCAAAAATGCCGTTTTCAAACTCACCCTGTACAATTCGTTCCTGCACAACACCATGCGTAAACTGTCGGATAATCTCCTGCAACTCGCCTTGGGAAACCGGATTGTTTTTATAATACAATTTTTCCTGATTTACCGTAAATACATATACATTAAACCCATTTGCTCCAAATCTGTCTTTTATTACACCTCCGCCATTTTTTATAAAAAATGAGTAGATATTCTCTTCGCAAATAGTTTGTTGTTCAATCCAAATAAGTTTTCCTTGTTCAATCAATGCCCAAGTAGAAGGTACTTTGATCTGCTGCCCGTAGACCTGTGCAAACAAATATTTATCTCCTGACAGAGCGCCGTACGGATTAAACTTCTTATCAGGTTGAGATTCTTCCCATGAGCTAATATAATCGTGATAGTCGTTTTGAGCTAAATCATAACAATACGAGTCTGCAAAAGAGAAACCTTCATGCCTATGGTCGGCAATCTTTTTTACATCGACCGACAGCACGGTGTGATTACCATTTACAACATCAAATCTGCGTTTTTTCTCCCTGAGTTTTCCATATGCCGACTTCATGCCTTTGTAAATCGGCTTCAGAATGCTATAGATATTCATATTATTTCGCCCCATTTATATATACTATTTGTGATAAAATGAATTTGGATATGCCGAGACAGCTCATGTACTGCACTCGCTATTAAGCGGTTCTTTTCCAGTTTGCTCTCAATGCTCGAACCCATGGCTAAGCTCGGATCATAGTAGTTGTCCGCCGTTAAAGAACTGTATCCGTCAAAGCCTGCCAAGTATACATCTCCTATTCCGATCGTGATTAGCAGCTTGATGAACATCAACACCGGATTATCAGTAATCAAACCATTTCCGATAAGGTATGAAGAATAATTCAGACGTATGGTCTTGGCATTTGACGACCATTCCGAAATATTTGAAGTGAGAACAAGATTTCCGTCATACTCTGCGGGAAGGCGAGCCGCCCTTTTTTCATTTGAGCAAAAAAGATATTCAAAAGGGTAACCAGCAATCACGGAATTGATTGCAATTATGCACGGATCATACTTGCGAATAAATGTATGTATTTCTTTGCTATCTTTCGTTAAAGATTTTCCCGGTGCAAGTAACAAAATATGGCGTTTTCCAAACGCATTTCTTAATTGTTCAACAGCGCTCCGATCGTCAATGTTATTTTTTTGATATTCGAGATAATATTGTTCTGCAAGTTGAGAAGAAAAAGAATTCTTCACATCATCAGGCAGAGAAGAAAGAAGCTGAAGCATTGATTTATTGGTCAATGTACCCTTATCGGAGTAGTACGAAGCATAATTAGGATGACAATTACACCGCGCAGAAAGATAAAACGGAAGAGAATAGCCCCAAAAATGATCTGCAAAAATGGGCTTCAAGTATTCGTCAACGATTTCGAGAAATGCATCTATCCTATAGGACTTCGCATGAGTCTGATTTAAATACGAGGCAAAAAGCTCCATATTCAAATTTCCGGCTCCTCTTCCCATTCCATAAACGCTTGCGTCTATCACGATATCATGGTGAAGATGAGCGTTTACCATATATTTAGCGTTACCGTACGCTTGCTGCAAGTTATTATGCGAATGATATCCCAGCATGATTCCGGAGTCTAATAAAAAATCGGTCGATATCAATAATTCTTGAAATTGATCAATTTCAATAGTACCAAAGCTGTCTACTATATAAAAACAGGTTGGATGTATCCGATTGACTTCAACAATAAGGGCAGCAAACTCGTCACTTGAATAATTCGTTGACGCCATCGGCTGCAAAAAAACTTCATACCCTTTATCCAGCAATCGTTTGCTAAATTCTAATGCGGCTTCTTTCTCTTTTTTGTGAAAGCAAACACGGATAATAGGACTTTCGGATGTCGCTTCAGAGATATTGTCAATATCAAACTCACCGTAATTTATCATAACAGCATATTTCTGATTCCGTGAGCCTTCCTTGGGTAATATTCCGTTTATTGCGTCAAATGACTTAAACTGCGTACTTCCCTGCTCTTTCCCTCTCTTTTCCGATAAATATCCGCATTCTATATACTCTACTTTAGACATGTAAAGTTTATTTATAATACTGCATATAGTATCATTGCCAAACTCCCAGTCATTAATATAACCTCCATCACGTAAGGTACAATCAAGTAAAAACACATGTTTTGCGTCATTGATTCCCATAGGTCATTTTTTCTCCTTTTTTTCTTGACTATCTTTAAGCCTAATGCGCAATTCTGTGGTGGAAATGCCCTGAGTATACGGGATATAAACAACATCGCATCCTACCGAATTCAGTTCTTTTTCGATTTTATTCCAAACCTCGGTCCCTTTCCAATCATCTCCGATAAAAGCCACGTCAAATTTATACTTTTCCCATGCCTCCATTTTGCTACGGGTTTCATTTTTCACAACCTCATCCACATACCGAATGGCAGCAACGATATCGGCACGATCTTCATACGGTATGACCGTCGGACGGTTTTTACAGTGCTTAACCCATTCATCGGAATGAACTCCTACAATAAGATAATCGCAGTATTCTTTTGCTGAGCGAAGAAGATTCAAATGCCCGATATGAAACAGATCAAATGTACCGACTGTAAATCCCTTTTTGTACTTTTTCATGGTATTTATTCTCCTTCATTTTTTCTCGTTTCTCTAATAGAATCAAGAAGTTTTTTCAGCGTCTCATCCAGCGTATAAACCGGCGTCCATCCCAGTGCTTGAAGTTTTGAGGCGTCCATCACCGTCTTGCCTTCTTTGCGCATACCGAATTTGTACGGATCGTCAACAATTTCAAAAACAAGATGTATGGGGGCACCGGATATTACGATGATTTTTTCAGCGATTTCTTTGATTGACACTTCGTTTTCCATATTTGTTAAGTTGTAAGCATTCTTGCTGACCCCATTTGCAAGGACATAAAGAAATGCAGTAGCTGCGTCATCAGCGTCAAGATAGCTTCTGACGGTTGAACCGGATGATTTCAGGACAATATTCCTATTCTCAATTGCACATCTTGCGAATTCGGCAAAAAAGCGAGGATCGTCATATTGTACGCCTGAGCCAAACGTAGAGGTCAGCCGTACCGAATAAACTTTCAATTCATATTTTGCGGAGAACGCGCATAGCATGGATTCGCATGCTCGTTTAATCTCTGCGTAACAATTTCTCAATATGAGTGGATCGAGTCTACAAACATGATTCTCGGAAATAGGCTCATCTACCGAAACATCGCCATAAATCTCATATGTAGACACATACAAAAAGCCGGTGCATGAGTGGTTTACTGCATATTGGAGAAGATTGCGTGTACCGCCATAATTGATATCAAAAACCTTTACAGGGTCTTTCAGATGCATTTTGGTTCCGCCCGAGAATCCTGCACAGTGAACAATATAATCCACCTGCTGCTCATAGCCTATTTCTCCTTCAATATCGCATTTTACAAATATGACATCGTTGCGAGCTATAAACGAAGGAAAAATTTTTGACAGCTTTGCATCATTTCTGTATAGCGCGACTATTTTAATGTCCGCACCATAATCGCAGTTGAGCCCGACAAGATATTTCACCAGTCTTGAGCCAATCAAGCCGGTCGCGCCGCTAATCAATATGGTTTTTCCAAAAAACTTCCGAGCAAGGAACTCGCTCTGTTCCTTAAGCGCTTCTGCATTCATACCTGATTTACCAACCTTCCATAATCGCTATGTATATAAAGAATTGTTTATTTGCATATTGATTCTCTATGATTTCTTGTATGCTTTCATAATTTCAGTAATTCTTTTTCGATTCATCAGCCCGACAACCATAATTGCCAATATAAGCAGGTACCGTATAACCGCCATTCGATAAGTAAGCATGAAAATAAAGCCGAGGAGTATAAATCCTCCGGATATTGCAAGCAGGACGCGCAAGCTATAGACTTTCTCATTATTCAAATACCGTTTGCAAATTCTTCTCATGAAGTAATAGTGCCCACTTGTGTAAGCAATATAGCAGAACAACGTGGTGTATCCGGCAGCATAATACCCAAAAATCCGAATAAAAATGTAATTGAGCAGTATATTTACAATGGCAGCGACGCTGCTTGCGACCATGATAAAGTTTCTCTTTTCAAAATAAAATTCAAATCGCGCAAACAAATCATACATGAACATAAAGAACGCACTCATTGCGATCGGAGGAATCACCCAAATAGCATCGTGATAGTTTTTTGGAGCGAAAAATGCAATGACCTCAGGTGCAAGAGCAATTAACAGTATATTGGCTGCGGCTACAATCACAAGTGTAGCGTATGAGACATGTGAAATGCTTTTTGCCATCCCGCTTTTAATCTTTTGGAAAATCCAAAATCCTATTGTTTGGTTCAACGCGGTATTAACAAGCGTCATAATTAAAGAAACTGAGTACGCCAAACTGTATATTCCCGCTTCGCTCGCACCGCACATGCGTTCTATCATGATTCGATCTGCACTGCTCAGAACAACCTGAGAAAGATAATGGGGAATCAGCGGCAAATTGAATAGAAGCGCATATTTCCAAAAATGCGCATGAAAAAATTTTGCTCCCTTCCGCAGCTGAATAAAG
Source organism: uncultured Clostridia bacterium (assembly GCA_947625435.1). Lineage (GTDB taxonomy): Bacteria > Bacillota > Clostridia > UBA1212 > UBA1255 > Egerieisoma. Next base: position 8,703 of record CANQOI010000063.1, read on the forward strand.
AACAATGGGGAAAAGCAAATCAGTTCCACCAAAGCCAGACCAACAATACGGGCTGTTACTTTGTCCGTTGCAAAATAGACGAAAACAATTCCAATCAGCGGCTTTGCCACAGAAGCGATCA
>CANQOI010000064.1 GCA_947625435.1 uncultured Clostridia bacterium
AGAGCCTTATGTATCATTAAATTCCTGTGGGAAACCACCGATGAAGAACATCCTGCGACGACCAACGGAATCATCGAACATCTGGCCGAGCTTGGGATCACGACTACCCGAAAGACGGTGGCGGAGGAACTGAACCGCCACCTTTACATTGCCGACAGGGTAAAGCCGCTCAACGAAAAAATCTATTATACCGTAGACGGTATCAACACAGCGATCAACCGAAAAAAACAGATCTCCTTCCGCTAATTTGAATACAACGCCGAGCGCAAACGAGTCTACCGCAACGACGGCAAGCGTTACCGCTTCACCCCTTATGGGCTGATGTGGAATGAAGATCACTATTATGCGGTGGGTTACAGCGAAAAGCATGGAAAGATCATCACCTTCCGGGCAGACCGCATCGTGGAACCGGAGATTCTCGAAAGCGACGCCGTTCCCCCTCCGCAGGATTTCAGCCTGCCGGAGTTTGCCCGCGAGGTGTTCGATATGTACGACGGGCAGACGCAGATCGTCACGCTCCAATGCAAAAATGAAATGATGAAGGTCATCCTTGACCGCTTCGGGGAAGAAAGTTAGAACGGATATTTACATACGATCTTAGGGACAGGACAATGCAGGCAAGCAAAATCCTGTCCCTTTTTGTTTTGTCATTGCGAAATATAACCGTCTTTGTCAGGATTTTCTCCGACGCGGCGTAATCGGTCGGAATGCCCACCGTGCAAGGAAAAACTGAACATATCTACTTTAACAGTCGGAGCCGTGATGGGTCGAAATCACCCCATGAGTCACAAAAGCATAAAAAGCTTCAAGAACCACTGTACAAGCCCCAAAAACTATGCAATAATCTTATTGCAATCGAGCCGGATTTTGACGAGAGTTCACTCTTATATGCCAAGGGGGTTCATTTTGGTCACCCCTTCCAATGGAGTATAATCAATGCGACTTTTAGAAAACGAGGATTCCATATGTGTTTCGATCCGAATTCTCCCGCTAATGCCAAGTTAAAGGAAGCCCTTGTGCGCCTTATGGAGGAACAAAATGGCTAACGAAATATATGTAAAAGACACGAAGATCAATGTTATCCAAATTGGCGAGCAGGATTATATCTGTATCACCGATATGTTGAAAGCAAAGCCGGACTCAACAGCTTTAAGATCAGCGTTAAAGAATTTGCCGCCGGGACGAATGCAATAGGAATTCAAGCGAAAGCGGGACGTTACGGCGGTACTTGAAAACAGATCGGGAGATGAACCGGTATGAATTTTACCACAGACATACAGAATGCGCGGCAGCCGATCGTGCGCCTGCCGCTTTGCACACAGGAAGACTTTGATAAAGCGGTGGATACGCTGAAGCTGTGCCGCGTACAGACGCCGTGCTTCGGTTTTGAAAAGCCCTTTTTCGCGCCCGGCGGCGAATACGGCAGCTGCTGGTGGAGCCTTGACGGCGCTCTTGCAGTGGACGGATACAAATGGATCGACCCGGAATGCGAGACGGATCTCGTATACGATCTGGCCGCCGTGCAGAAGCAGGACGGGCGCATACCGCTGTACGGCATAGACGACTTTACACATATTCCGAGCGTAAAAGTGCCGATTGGCTCTCTTCCGAAATTCTTTGAAACGTGCCACGCCGCGGCGAGACGCCGCGCAAGTCGTGCTCTTACGCAAAAGGTTTATGACCTGACAGCGAAGAATCTTGAATGGTGGTTTAAAAATCGCGAGGACAGTGCGACCGGCCTGATATACGCTGTGTTCGAGGAGACATTCATACCTAACACCGATCATCCGTGCGGCGAATACTGCCCGATAGATACGAATATACAGGTGGCAAGAGGCTGCATGGCCGCCGCCGATCTGGCAGGACTTCTGGGCTATGAAAAAGAAGCCCGTATCTACGCGCAGAAAGCACGCAGGATCGCAGACGCCGTGTACAGGTATCTGTGGGACGAGGACAAAAAGGCATATTATCCTTATATTTTATCATCAAAAAAGCATGTCGGGCCGCTCATGGTATCCGCATTCCTCGGACTTTCGCTCCCGGGCGCCGACCGCAGACGGCATCTTACGGACATGCTGGAGGATGAGAGCCTTTTCAACCGTAAAATGCATCCGCTCACAACAGTTGCCGTGACCGACCCCGCTTTTACAACAGTGGAGGGCCCGTACAACGGCAATCCGAGCTGGAGCGGCAGCGTGTGGACGCTCACAAACCGTGCCGTGATACAGTCGCTGTTTGAATGCGGACGGGCGGATCTTGCCGCAGAGCTCGCTGCGGACACCGTGACGGAATTCAAAGGGCAGTATACCGAATTTCACCATCCTATAAACGGCGCGGGTCACGGCGTGAAAGACTACGCATGGACGGCGGCTCAATTCATACAGATCATAACAGAAGACCTGCTTGGCATATGCTTCGACGCGGCGGCAGGGCAGCTGTGCCTGAAACCGCACATTCCCGCACGTTATGACGAATTCCCATGGGAAATAGAGAACCTTCGTCTGCCGGACGGCGGCACCCTCAGCATGAATGTATGCCGGGGCACGGTAAAATACAGCTGCGACAGCTCCCTTAAGGTACAAGTGCTCACGTAATTTGACTCTGCTTTTGACTCTGCTCCGGTGAAAACAATTTGTAAGCCCTCGCATTTTCGTGTATAATGAGAGCAAGAACTTGCGGAATCGAGGTAGCTACCGCGAATATATACACAATACAAGGCAGAGTCTGTTCAGCACGAAGAAGGTATCTATACCAAGGCCCGAGCTGTATGTGATATATACAGGCGACAAGGGCAGCAAGCAGGATGTATTGTCTTTGTCTCGGGAATTCTTTGACGGGAATGACATAGGATTCGAGGTACGGGCGAAGGTGATATATGAACGGGGCACGGAGGATATAATAAATCAGTATATACTGTTTGCACAGATATTTGACAGGGAGCGCAGGAAACGGAGGTATCGGAGATCATGATGGGATCATACAGCTATGAAGAAATACTTGCCACGCACATAATAAGCGAAAAGCGCGAAGCCAGGCAGGAAGGAGAAAAGGTAGGCGAAAAGAGAGAAGCCCGTCAGGCGGCAGAAGAAATGCTGAGAGACGGCATTCCTATTGAAAAAATAGCTAAATATGTCCATGCTTTGTCTCTCGAAGAACTGAAAGCCATAGAAGCCGATGTAAAGCAACAGCAGCCTGCGTAAGCACATGCATGTATGCGCATGCATAAAACAATGATTCTTGTATGTATTTATGGGAAATTGAAGAAATTCGATTTCTTTTTTATTTTACCGGGTGCATGCGTTTCAAAACCCCGGAAGGGTGATATAATCAAGAAGTCAACAATTTCAACTCCTCACTAAACCTGACCGCCTTTAAATGTGTCTTACAGACGGAGGATGACGCCTATGAATAATTCGGATCATACAGACGAGTCGCTTGTGATGCTCACCTTGGCGGGCGAAAAAGAAGCATATGAACTTCTCGTGACACGGCACCAGAACGCGGTCGTATCTCAGGCACTTTCGGTAACACATAACCGTGATATGGCGGAAGACGCGGCACAGGACGCCTTCGTAACGGCGTGGCTCAAGCTTGACACGCTGAAAGACCTGTCCAAATACCGCGCATGGGTCATGATGATCGTAAAAAACTGCGCCAAGAACATGGTCGCGAGGTACCGAAGCTACGTGGATATAGACGAAGCCGGTGAAATGCTCAGGGACATAAGCGGAATTTCACAGACAGACTCACCTTATGATATATACGAAACCCGGGAGGAGGCCGCGCGCCTTCACGGCAGTATAGACAGCCTTCCGGAGAGAGTAAAAAAGATCATAAAGCTGTATTATTTCGATAATCTTTCAGTCGGTGAAATAGCCGCGGTACTTTCCGTTTCACCCGGTACCGTCAAAGCCCAGCTCCACGACGGGAGGAATAAAATAAGGCGTGATCTTTCGTCGGCCGATGAAAAACAAAATGATTCATTAAAGGAGAAGGTCATGAAAAAGATTGAAGAACTGAAATTATGGCACTACAAAAACTGTAAAAACGGATTTGAAGAATTTTACAGGGAAGTATTGGAAGAAGCGGAACAGCTTCCGGAGGGTGCGGATAAAAGCCATGCCCTTGCGGACGTGCTCATGCGCGGATGGTGGTGGCTGCCGTCAGGCCGCAATGACGATCTCTGGGCGCGTATAAGAGAGGCGGCGATAAACGGCAGGAACGATGATGTCATGAAATATATAGAAGCCGTCGAGGCGGAAAAGCTCTGGCAAAATGCGAGAGCCGCATATATAAAGGACGTGCAGATACCCGAGCTTGAAAAGCACGGCTTCAGAGAGGCCCTCGGCGACGCCCATTACAGGCTCGCAAGAGAATATTTCGAAGACAACAAGCCGGATGAAGGGAAAGCCGAGATCGAAAAAGCCCTCGGCTTCTTCGCAAGATCGGACATAGAGTACGCCCTTGCCGTGAAAGCCACGGAAATAAACGACGCGGAAGCAGCAAGATACAAGGATATCAGGCGGGAAAAATACCTCATATCCGGCATAGCCGCCGAGATCAGGAATACGGACAGCGAGCTGCGCCGGTTTAAAACGGTCTCCTGCTTCCGCGGAGGGCTGGAGGCCTGCGACTGGGGAGCGGATTTCATATTCGAAAATGCAGCGCAGTGCGACGGATATTTTACGAAAAAAGGCATAAAAGCAGGCGAGACATTCCCGGGGAGCGGCAAAAATACGCTGAAATATGTAAGCGATAACGCTCGGACGGGCACGCCCGCGGGAGATTTCACCGGCTGCCGTGTGTGGGAAGCGACGGACGGCGCCGGCGGCAGGACCGTGACGTGGTACAAGGAAGGCGTGGGCATAGTGCGTCAGGAGAAGAAAAAAGACGGCTTCACCGAAACGAGAGTGCTCGCCGGATATAAAGTGTGCGGCGAGGGGCTCATTCCGCTGAAAGAGGGAAACGAATGGCATTATACGGCCGAAACGGACCCGGATATATTTCCACAGAAATGCTCATATAAAGTGGTATATGCGGGCAAAGGCAGAGCGATCTTGTCGGGTATCGGTGAAATGTACCGCATGCGCTATGACGAAAACAGCTGGCAGGATATGATACAGCAGATGACATGCGAATATTTCCGGCATACCGAATCGGGCGATACGCTGGCTGATGTTTCACATGCCGTGGAGCGGGCGGAGGCTCTGGCGCGCACAAAGGCCGAGAAGGCTCATACGAAAGCGGCGGCGTCCGTCATGCGGAGGATAATGGAGCCGAGTCCGGTGCACTGGAACTTTTTCGGGCGCCGTTTAGTGAGCAAGGATGACGGTAAAATATCGTTTTCCGAGTACAACGGGCGCTGGTCATTTGAATGGAAGAGTACAAATTCCGACCTGTCCTGCATACGGCTGCTGTATAACAATATATTCGGCATTTTACAGGACACAGTGGGATGCGTCATGTCGGATGAATGGGTAAAGGGCGCCGAGCTCAAAAAGGAATTCCTCCTTTGGGAGAGCTACTGTGTGACGGCCGAAATAAAATGCGCAGACGGCGGCAGCGTACTGACCCCTGCGGGGCGGTTCGACAACTGCCTGAAGGTCACGACGCATGTTTCCGGCTTAACGGGCGGGCTTGACTATTATAACGGCACCGCGGATCACTATTATTGCGAAGGCATAGGCATAGTGCGCGTCGTAAGGCAGCTTTATGACGGAGCGGCGCAGTCGGTATACGAGCTTACGTCATACGAGGGCACCGGAGAGGGCTTCATGCCTGTCTGCGACGGACTTGTGAGAAGGTATGAGGCAACGGATATGACGGACGGCTATATAGGCAGTGCCGAATATACATTCACAGAGGACGAAGACGGGCAGATTTTGTGCTTCTCGGACAGGTGCGGAGTGAGAAAAACGCAGGATATCATAACGTCATACGGCGCCGTTATCGGTGAAATAACAGAGAAAAACCTCTGGGCGAGCGGCAGATACGACGAGAGCCGCCTGCGCTTTATGATAAACAATCTGAATCTTGTAATGTTTACTGTCACAAGGCCTTTTTCAAGCAGAGGGCCGGGAAATATATATGCCGCATGGCACGGATACTGTATCAAAATGCTCAAGAACCTCGGAAACGGCACGGTGCCGGCTGCTTTTGCGGGTATTGCTGCGAGTAAACTGCTTACACAGGCTGCCGCGATGCTCTCACACGGACCGGAGTCGGATTATTGGGACAAGGGCTTCGCGGCCCTTGACGAATGCTTTGAGCTTACGCGCATATGGACTCGTATACCTGACGGCGAGCTTCTGGATGTAGGAGACGAACTGTTTTTTGCCGGTATCAAGCTTATAAAGGGTACGAATGTCATTGTACTTCCGGACGGCACAAAGGAGATAATGACAGGTTTGTCCGATATCGGCATATGGGGGATATCAAAGGAATCTCCGTATAACGCTATGACAGCGGAGCACGGCTGGGAATGGTTCGATCCCGCAAGAGGCAGCGAGAGATTTGCCGAATATGTCAAAAAGGCAAAGGCACTGAGAGAATAAAGCTCCGGCTCAAACACCGGCTTAAGCCACCGGGTAGAGCATGTTAATATACGTTACGGGCGGCGAACTCATATATGAGGCGCCGCCCGTTTTTTGCGATTTTTTTACTTTTTTTTGACTTTTTTGTTTTTCGCAGAGTTTACAACTATACGGATGTCATTGTAGCACAGCCAAAACACCTTTTCAATGGGTTTTTTTAATTATTCGGATAAAAGTTTACAAGAAAAAAAGCGGATTTGTCCCCGAAACAGGCATAGGACGTAATTTTTAATCGCCGAAATGCACTTTTTAAAGGACAATTGCCGTCAGGACTGCCGTCACAGGCGGTCCGTTTCCGAATATTACAATATTAAAACCATTTAAGAAAGAAGGAATTGGCTATGTCAAAAAAAGGTGAAAACATCTACAAACGCAAGGATGGGCGTTGGGAGGCGCGCTATATCAAAGGCTACGATATTTCGGGCCGCGCGCGCTACGGTTACTGTTACGCAAGGTCGTACAAAGAGGCGAGGAATAAGCTGAATGCCGCAAAGGCGGCTCTTTTACAGGGCAATCCGGCATCCCCGGGAAGCAGGAAAAGGTTTGAATTCTACTGCGACGAATGGCTTTCGCTGAACAGATCGCGGTTCAGGGAGTCCACGTATGAAAAATACAAGACCGCGATCGAAAAGCATATAAAGCCGGGACTCGGCGGCTGCACGTTGTCGGCGCTCTCAACGGCGCTCATCGGGCAGTTCGGCCAGGACATGTTAGAGGACGGACTTTCTCCCAAAACGGTGCGCGATACGCTCAGCATCGTTCACGCTGTACTGAAATACATTCAGACGCAGGAGCCCGGAATGCGGCAGATAAACATCATATACCCGAAGGAAGGCCGCAAGGAAATGCGCGTGCTGTCGCCGGAGGAGCAGCAGAAGCTGACCGCCTATCTGCTCACGGACATGGATGAGTGCAAATTCGGCGTGCTTCTCGCGCTTCTTACGGGTCTGCGCATAGGCGAGGTGTGCGCTCTGCGCTGGGGAGACATTTCACTTGCCGAACGCACGCTCACGGTGTCCGCCACCATGCTCCGCCTCAAGGATTACGGCTCGGACGCGCCGCAGAAGACGAAGGTCGTGCTGACAGACCCTAAGACGAACACCTCCGTGCGCGTCATACCGCTCACCGATTATGCGATGAAATTGTGCCGCCGTTTTACGGTAAGCGATCCCGAAGCGTTTGTTCTCACGGGCGACAGCATACACTATATCGAGCCGCGCACACTTCAGTACAGACTGGAAAGATATACGGCCGACTGCGGGCTTGCGGGGGTGCATTTCCACGTGCTCCGGCACACGTTCGCCACACGCTGCGTGGAGGTGGGCTTTGAGATCAAATCTCTTTCGGAGATACTCGGCCACACGAGCCCGAAGTTCACGCTGGAGCGGTACGTCCATTCATCCATGGAATTGAAACGCACAAATATGGACAAGCTTGATACGACGGGGTATTGATTTCAGCCGTCAGAATGACCGTCAGGGAAGGTAAAATGTCCGATAGTCACGGCCTTTTTCAGGTGATTCTGTCAGAGTTGTAAACTCTGTGAAAACAGACGATCGTCCTTCAGTATGTATCGTCTGCATGTGAATTGAAAGAACAGGCAGTGAAATGAGAACGCTTACTAAAAAAAATGTCAAACAGAACATAGATCCGCGTGAATCGCTCATGGACGCCGTAGTGCGTCTTACGGCAAGGGACGGGATAGAGAACGTTTCTGTGCGCACTATCGTGGCCGAGGCCGAGGGCATTGCCACGGATGCCTGCCTTTAC
>CANQOI010000065.1 GCA_947625435.1 uncultured Clostridia bacterium
TGTTGCTGCACATACTTCGAAACCTGTTGTCTATGAGGAGCTGGCGAGTGCAGCGGGCATTTCAGCTCCGACTGCAAAAAAATGGCTTTCTATTTTGGTGTCATCTCATATCGTTGCGCTTGTGCAGCCTTATCATAACAATGCGCTCAAACGGGTTGTAAAGATGCCATTGCTCCATTTCCTTGACTCCGGCTTGGCGGCCTACCTTTTAAAATGGGGTAATCCTGAAGCGTTGGAAAAAGGCGCCATGTCCGGCGCGTTCTTTGAGAGTTATGTTTTTTCAGAGATTTATAAGAGCTATCTGAACGCAGGACAAGAGCCGCCTATTTACTATTACAGAGATAAAGACCGGAAAGAAATAGATCTGCTGCTTTATCAGAATGGTGCGCTTTCTCCGATAGAGATTAAAAAATCTGCATCGCCGGGCAAGACTGCTGTTAAAAACTTTAGTGTTTTGAATCCCGTTGCCGGGGAATCGTCTTTCGGAGATTTGGAATCTTTGAAAGTCGGGATCGGAACCGGAAGTGTGGTCTGTATGGCAAATGACCTGCTGCCTGTGGACGAAAAGAACTGGTATGTACCCGTTTGGCTTATCTGATCTCCTTGTATAAGCTGAGAAGCAGAACATCTAACCCATGAAGGAGCTGATCTTTTCTCCGTCGGCATAGCCCTTGTCATAAAGCCGTTTCATATCTGCCGGGTTTCGGGACAGCGTGCTCACGCCGCAGGTATCGTCCGGCGAAACGATGAGCGCTTTCCCTTGCCTTGCATATTCCTGCGCCAGCGTAACGCCCTCGTTGTACCTGCTCGCCCTCTGCCGCAGCTTTTCCGCCGCGCAGGGGTACTTTTTACGTATGCAGGCAGCCAGCTTCTCGTCCCGATCAGAGGTTCGGAGGACATTTTCCGGCCTGGTCAGCAGTAAAACAACACGGTCGCACCCGGAGGCGAACATCTTCTCCACCGGTACAGGATCGCCCAGCGCCCCGTCGTAATAGGGAACACCCTGAATGAAATAGGGCTTACAGACAAAGGGAATGGACGAGGATGCCTTAAATATGTCATATTCGTCCTGCCTGATATCCTGCTTATCAAAATACTTTGCCTCGCCTGTTTCGGCGTCGGTCGCCACCACGGTGAATTCCGTCGGATTATCTCGCAAAGCGGTATAATCAAGAGGATTTTCACCGTCATGATCGCTGAGCGTGCTATAGACGTAATCCATATCGATAAAAGACCGCTTCCGAATGAAGTTCCCCACACTCGCATACTGCTTTCTTAGTCCGTAAACCGTGTAAAATGTAAAATTGCGTCCTCTCTGACCGGCGATAAAGGAGGCGAGGTTCGCGCTCCCCGCCGATACTCCGATGCCAATGTCAAACCGAATATTCCGATCCAGACAGTAGTCCAGTACTCCGCAGGCATAAATCCCACGGAATCCGCCGCCTACATCGATAATTCCTGTTTTCATAGCACATCACCGCCTGCCAAATAATCCTTTTTTCTCATAGGGCTCCCGTGAAATCGATTTTACCGTATATCCCGTTTCTTCGATAGCCCGGCGCAGCTTGTCGTCGGAAAGCTCCGCTTCGGACAATATCACGGTCTCACCCTTCGTATGGGAGGATGTGACCTTTTTAACAGGGAATGTCCGCCGGACGGCGTCGTTTATGTGGGCTTCGCACATACCGCACATCATGCCGTCAACCTTGACTGTGATCTTATCCATCATGCATCTGTCCTTTCTGAAATATAAGTTAGGAACGACTAATCGCTGCTATTTTACCACATAATCCTTAATTTGTCAGGAGTTGTCAATAAAGATGTTATATATTCCTTGACAAAAAGAAAAACCGGGCGTATGATACAGGTATCAATTGATACCAAAGAAGGAGAGACATTGATTTGTCTGATGAAATAAAAACACGAATTGAAAGTGAATTAGAAGTCAAAGCATATATAGATAATTTAAAGTATGCGCTTAACAATGGAGCAAACATAGATTTTCAGGTAAGGAGACTCATTGATAAAAACAGAGATGAAAAATATACAAATCAATATACAAATCAATATACAAATCAATATACAATAGATACATTATTTCCTGATGAAAATCCTGTAGAAGCGTTAAAAAGAGAATTACTGACCCTTTCAGTGGAAAACTATATGCGGACAGTTAAGGACTTAAGATTTACAAAACGAAGTGAGATGAGAGAATTTGGAAAAGTTTATAATGAGAAGGATGATGTATATATTAAAATAAGAGTAGAGCTTTTGGGGGCATACGGCAATATGACAACCTTTATTATGTCTTTTCATTTTGCTGAGAAGGCATTCTTCCCGGAGATGTTTCCTTATAGAAAGAATTAGGAGGTATTTTCATGGATCTGAAAATCATAAAAAGTGAAAAGCGTTTATGCACATGCTGCATGGAAGAACATGAAGTGCAAACAGTTATTGTAAGAGAAAAGGCAACCTTTAAAGGTAAAAAGATTACTTACGAAGCCTCTTATTTATACTGCGACATGGCAGATGAACTGTACATGGACGAACAACAGATGCAGGAAAACGATATAACTCTCAAGGATGCATATAGAAAATCAGAAGGCCTTTTGACATCAAGTGATATAAGCGCTATTCGTGCTAAATTTGGAATTAGCCAAAGCGACCTTAGTATTTTGCTTGGCTGGGGTCAAAAAACTATTACTAGGTATGAAAGCCATCAAGTACAGGATAAAGCCCATGATACAATATTGAAGAAGATAGATCAGGATCCTGAGTGGTTTCTGTTGTTGTTAAATGATTCCAAGGAAAATTTATCTGCGGGTTCTTATCAAAAATATTTGAATGCAGCCGTAGTTTTGTATGAAAAGGATAGGGACGCATACCTGCGAAAGGCGATTGAAGCCGATTACGCAAGGTTTCAGACAAATAAACTTTTTCACGGGAATGTAAATCTATCATTAGATAAAGCGGTAGATATGATTCGGTATTTTGCGGCATATCCAAGAATTAATGCGCTTTTTAAGGTTAAGCTTATGAAGCTTATGTGGTATGCGGACGCCTTATCATATAAACTCAGAGGATTTGCGATAACCGGTTTAGTTTATCGGGCCTTACCCATGGGTGCAGTACCCATAGGACATAATTTTATCATTGATCTGAAAGATGTACCTTGTGAAGAAGTAGATATGGGAGAAACAAACGCCTATCATTTTTCATTAAAAGGTGTAAATTCATTTCCGTTTCTTACAGATGATGACAAAAATATATTAGATACGGTAATTGAAAAATTGGGTAAAATGAATACGGATGAAATCGTTAAGTTTATGCATAAAGAGCAGGCGTATATTGAGACTGCACCAAGAGATGTGATCTCATTTAAATATGCGGAAAACCTGCAGATATGAACCGTAAAATTTGCACTGTACCTGATACGCTGTCAAGAGTTTAAAAATACGCGCTGACGGTTTAAAAGTACGCGCTGACGGTGAAAGTGTGTCCGTCCTTCGCCCGGGCGCTGATCCTGCCGCCGTGCGCCGTTACGATAGCCTTTGCAATAGACAGGCCTATGCCGTGCCCGCCTGTCTGCGAGTTGCGGGAGGGATCGCTCCTGTAAAATCTGTCGAATACATGAGTAAGCTGATCCGGACTTATTTCGGAAAAGGTAGGATTGCATACCGACAGCACCAAATGCTTGCCCTGCCGCACAAGCTCCAATGTTATAGTGCCGCCCTCCGGAGAATATTTAAGAGCATTGTCTAAAAGCAGCGATACGAGCTGACTTACAGCCTGATCGTTTCCGTTCATGGAGAGCAGGGGACTTATATTGCACACAAGCTGCTTGTTCTGCGCCTGCGCCGGCGCACAGAAAGGCGCGGCCGCCTCCTGCACCACCTCCGAAACGGGAAATTCTATCATAGGCATAGACTGCTCCGATTCCTCCATGCGGGCAAGGCTTACCAGATCGTTAGTAAGTCCGGTCAGGCGCTTTGCCTGCCGCCTTATCTCGTCAAGACACTCGTTTGAGCCTATATCCATTTCAAGCAGATCTGTGTTGGCGCTTATTATGGTAAGAGGCGTCTTGATCTCGTGCCCGGCGTCGGTTATAAAGTGCTTTTGCTTCTCATAGCTTTCGGCAATGGGGCGTATGAATTTCCCGGAGAAAAATACTATCACAAAGAATACTATCATAAATCCCGCCGACGCCATTATGATGCTTATGAGCAAAAAGCTGCGGAAGGCGTCAAGCCTTCGCCCGCAGTCCAGAAATGAGATACGAACGCCGATATCTTCATAGGATCTTATATAACGGAATCGGTCTATGAAGCCCTTATCGGAGGATTCCTTCAAGACCTCCCCGGCATACTCCTCCGCCGCGGCGCTGTCCACCGATGCGATACGGCTCGTGTCCACCCGTATCACAGAGCCGTCATCTCCCATCAGCACTGTGAAATATCTTGACTCATATGCGATCTCCGGGGACATTCCGTGGGGCTTTTTGCCGCCCGGGCCGGGTTCTCCGTCCATGATAGGAAACATGCCTCTGTTCTGTGAAATGACAGACAGCACCTCGTCCGCATCGTTTACGACAGAGCGGTAATTTAACAGATTCATGCCCGTCACTATGACCGCCAGGAGCATAAAAAGCGAAAGCATGGCCAAGGCTGTGAAACGTATCCGAAATTTTCTTATAATGCTGCTTCCTCTCATGCTGCTTCCTCCAAAGAATATCCCGCATTCCGGGACGCCTTTATCTGAATATCGGCGTGAAGAGCCGTCAGCTTCTTGCGAAGATAGGAGATATATACCCAGACTACGCTTATCTCGGCATCCGTATCAAAGCCCCATATCTTTTCCATGAACCTCTCGGCGGAAATAAGGCGACGGGGATTGGAGATGAGCATCTCCATCATCTGAAACTCCCGATTGGCAAGACGGAAGCTGCCGGAAGGGGAGGACAGTTCAAATGTGGCGCGGTCCAGCGTGATATTCCCGAATGTGAGGCGGGAATCCGTCCCTGTCCGTCCTCTTGTAATGGCGCGGATGCTTGCCAACAGCTCCTTTGCGTCAAAGGGCTTGGTAAGATAATAATTGGCCCCGCTGTCAAGTCCCAACACTTTATCGTCTATCTCGGATTTTGCCGTGAGCATGAGTATAGGTATATTATTTCCCGCCTCCCGCACCCTTTTAAGTACGGTAATGCCGTCCATTTTGGGCATCATTATGTCCAGCACCGCGGCGTCGTAATTGCCCGATTCCAGATACGCGAGCGCATCCTCGCCGTTTCCCACCGCATCGGCGGAATAATTATTCTTTTCGAATATTTTGACTATCGCCCGCGCAAGGGGCTCTTCGTCTTCCGCAAGTAAAATTCTCATTTCTGTGACCTCTCTGATACGATTTCCTGTAAAATCCCGAGAAAAATCCCTTTTCCCGACTTAAGTATATCATAACAGTGAAACATTAACTGAACCTAAAAATATTTTTTTCGCAAAAATTTTTTGCAATAATTTTTCCGCTTTTAAGTTCGCTTAAGCTTCGGCGCTTATACTGTGTCCGTATGAAGTAGCGGAAATCTCGAGATAGCGGTTTCCAAACAGGAGATATTTTATGAAAAAAATATATATAAGGCTTGCCCTTTTGATATTGATAGGCATTTTCACCGTCGGATGCTCTTCCGAAAAATCCGACAATGCCCGGAATACAGGCGGCGGTGAAACGCTCAACAAAGCAGACACCTCCGGAATGGATTTTACTGTTGACAGCGGTGACGGGGACGAATATGATAAAGCGGAAAGCGAAGCGGTGGATCTGTCCGCCATGTCATCAGACACATATTCTATCACATCCGGCGGCTCATATACCCTTAGCGGTTCCAAGACCGACACAATGATACTGGTGGACGCGGGTAATGCGGATGTTACGCTGATATTGAGCGGAGCGGAGATACAAAACAGCAAGGGCCCGGCGGTATACGTAAGATCGGCGGATAAGGTCACGCTTATGCTGGCGGATGGTACGACAAATACGATTTCGGACGGCGATTCTTATTCTGTTTCCGATGATGGTTCAGATCTTGACGGAGCTGTTTTCAGCAGGGCGGATCTGACAGTGAGCGGGAGCGGAAGGCTGATCATAAACGGAAACAACAAGCACGGGATCGTTTCAAAGGACGATCTTGTGATCGCCTCGGGCACAGTGGAGGTCACGGCCGTAAATGCGGGGCTGTGCGGCAAGGACTGCGTGAAGATAGGCGATGCGGACGTCACGGTGACCGCCGGCAGCGACGGGATACGCTCGGACAACACGGAGGATGCCTCCCGCGGATATGTGTCGCTTTCCGGCGGCAGGATCGATATCACAGCGGGAAATGACGGGATTCAGGCCGAGACCGTGATAAATGCCGAAAATACCGATGTGACAGTGGACGCGGGCGGCGGCAGCGACAGAACGCTGACGAACTCAGACGAATCCTATAAGGGATTGAAAGCGGGCTCCGATATATATTTCACCGGCGGCATATTCCTGATAAGCTCAAGGGACGACTGCATACATTCAAACGGGACGATCACGATATCGGGCGGGGAATATGTGCTTTCATCCGGCGACGACGGCATACACGCGGATAACGATATGGAAATCTCCGGTTCGACCACGAAGATCTCCGTGAAGAAAAGCTACGAAGGGATCGAAGCCACCAACCTTTATATCAGGGACGGTGAAATATCAGTGATCGCCGACGATGACGGTCTGAATGCCGCGGGAGGGAACAATTCCTATTCGGAAAATGCCGACGGTATGCGCCCGGGCAGAGGCGGCTTCTCGTCATCGACCGGCAGCATGACGATATCCGGCGGAGATATTTTTATTCAGATGGGCGGGGACGGCGTTGATTCCAACGGAAGCCTTACTATAACAGGCGGTACGATCACAGTGTCCGGAGCCACGAGCGGCGATACGGCGATATTGGACTATGAATCTGCCGGCATCATATCGGGCGGCACGTTTATTGGGCTGGGAGCCTCGGGTATGGCGCAGAATTTCAGCGGCGAATCGACTCAGGGCGCCATATTGTGCGCAGTCGGAGCGCAGCAATCCGGAACAGTCGTAAGGCTGACCGATACTGACGGTAATGTGCTCATAGAGCATGCGGCAGAGAGGGCTTTTAACTGCGTGATACTGAGCCATCCTTCTTTGAAGCAGGGTGAGACATATACGCTGACTGTGGGCGCTTCATCTACGGAGATACGGATGACAGACACCGTGTACGGCTCCGGCGGGGGCGGCTTCGGAGGCGGTTTTGGCGGAGGCCCGGGCGGTGGTTTCGGAGGCGGCTTCGGCGGTCCCGGCGGCAGGCGATGATATAGTGAATGTAAAATATGTGTAAAAACGTGGGGCGGAGGATTGCGTTTTGAAACTGAAAAAATATATCTGGGGCATCCTTTACGGATTCATCCTTACGGGATTTACCGTATATATTTTACTGGATACATTTGTCATAACGAGGGTATATATCCCGGTCGTGCCGGAGGACTCATACACTCAGACGGAGCACGTGCAGGATACGGAGGATAATGCCGTCATCACCGGAAATTCATATAAAGACGAAAATATAGCAGTTTCCGTCACGGAATACAGGCAGAATGACACGACTGTTTATGTGGCCGACGTGCGTCTTTCATCGGCCGGATATCTTAAGACCGCCTTTGCAAAGGACGTATACGGTAAAAATGTTTCTGAAAATACATCGGCCATCGCGGAAGATCATCAGGCTGTCTTGGCTGTAAACGGCGACTATTACGGGTCCCGTGAGAACGGATATGTTCTTCGGAACGGGGTGCTGTACCGTTCCTCGCCGGATCGTGACAAAGAGGATCTTGTCATTTACAATGACGGCTCTTTTGAATTGATATCGGAGAGAGACGTATCCGCGGAGCAGCTGCTGGGTGACGGGGCGGAGCAGATACTTTCTTTCGGACCGGGTCTTGTCAATGAAGGCGCCGTCTGCGTTTCAGAGAATGATGAGGTCGGGGTGGCAATGGCGAGCAATCCGAGGACTGCCATAGGTATGATAGATACACTTCACTATATCTTTGTCGTGTCGGACGGACGCACAAAAGAGAGCAAGGGTCTGTCTTTATATGAACTTGCGGTGTTCATGCAGTCCCTCGGCCACCTCCGCGATGTTGGTGGCGTGGTCGCCCACGCGCTCCAGGCCGGACACCACATCCGAAAAATAGATTCCCGCCTGGGCGCTGCATTTGCCGT
>CANQOI010000066.1 GCA_947625435.1 uncultured Clostridia bacterium
TACCTTTGCAGCATAAAGTCGATCCGCTTCTTTTCTTCCAGCACTGTGCTTAAAATCAGATTCATTTCATCACCCGCCTCTATTATACACAACCAAATGCAAAAATCAAGATGTTGTTGTGTAATTTTGAAATTATTTCGAAATCGATCGGCTCGGAAGATTCGCTCCTTTTGCACATAGGTCCCGACGCAGTGATGCAGTGCGGTGCCTTCCATAGCTTAAAAAAGGATTTGGATTATGAGGCGGTATTGTATTCCAAGTTCCAAGATAAGCATCGTTCACACATTCTTCAGTTGTAGTCATACGCCTTTATGCGGCGTTTGGGGAAGAAATCCCGCCTGATTTATACCCTGATATCAAGCGGGATTCTCTATTCAGCAAATCTTACCTTGATTTCCAGTCTCCCATTGCTATAGAGCGCCTCAATGCGTCCGCCCATGCGCTCTGTCAGCAATTTTGCGATAGACAGTCCCAATCCGGTGGAGTTGCGATTCGCTTCTACCGTGTAGAAGCGGTCAAACAATCTGCCGACCGTCACTGCGGTCATGTTATGCGCCGTATTACTGAATGTAATACATCCGCTCTTGTCCATTTTTACGCATAAATCACCGTCAGAGTATTTCACCGCATTGCCGAGGATATTGGAGAAGATACGGTTGACCGCGCCCGCATCCAGTTCACGGAATATAGGTTCCTCCGGCAGTTCGATTTCCGGCTGTATACCTTTTTCCTGCATGACCGCATAGAAGGACAGAAGGTTTTCCTCAAGCGCCCTGACAATATCCATATGCTCCGGGTTCAAGTCCTGCGAAGAGGCAACGACACTGTAGCGGAACAGCTCCTCCGTCAGGCACTTTAATACTTCCGTCCTGTTTTTGATCTGAGAAAGATACCGCTGAATGTTTTCACTTTTTTCTTCTCTCTCCAATAGATCAAGATAACCGCTGATCGCTGTCAGGGGTGTTCTGAGATCATGTGAAATGTTGGTGACAGCTTCTTTCAGCTCCAGATCGCCGTGCCTATAATGCCGGCGTTCTTTGCGGAGCAGAGAAAGCTGCAGATTGATGTCGACCGCCAGCTTTCGCATATAGCGGTCACGAGAGGAAATGTCAATGAGCGTATTCGTATCTTCTGTCAATCGGTCACGGAACGCTTCTGTGATCTCACGGGCGGAGCGGCGCAGGAAATAAATCTTTGCGAGAAGGGTACAGATGATGAGAACCAATATTCCGATGATGAACAGCAGCAAAGGTTCCATGAAAACTCCTTATCGAATTTCTTGTTTGTGGAAGAAAAGCAGACCTACGCCTGACAAAAGAAGAATGTCAAAGCAGGAATACAGCGGAAAAGTTTTCAGACGTGGGTAGGCATTGATGGGGTCGTTTTCCGGTGTGTCGTCCGCCTGATCATCCGGATAGGTGCAGTGGGTCAGACATGAAGCATATTCATTGATCTGGCCTTGGGGGAGCATAGAGTCCAGATGCGCCAGGATATCGCGGAATGGTTGTTTTACATATTTCGGATTAGGAGTTTGTTCCGCATCGCTGAAAACGGTTTTATAATACGTCACCTGCCCGTTTTCATCCGTTGAAAGGGAATAGTTTCCTTCATATGTTCCCTCTTGGATCTGCTTGACCTCCTCCGGGGTCATCTGTACCTGGGAAAATTCAGTTGTGGTAATAAATTCCGGCTGTCTGAGGATGGATTCCAGCTGGTAGGCAAGGAGCATGACGGCGATAATTAAGACAAGGTTCATGATACTGCCAACGCCTTTTGCCGAAATCAGCATACCGATGACCGTAAACAGCACAGCCCAAACAACGGAGAGCAAAACAAAACCAAGTACCGTCAGGCAAAGCACAGATGCCGGTATTTCGGAAAGGCCGCCGAAAGACAGGATGATCGCGCACGGCACCAAAAAAGCGGCACAGAAAAGAACGCCGATCCCAACGCCGAAGACCAGCTTGGAGAACATAACGGCAGTTTTGGATGTTCCCGTAATGATTTTATTGCGAATGGTGTTATCCATGTACTCTCTTCCCGTATTCAGAGAAATAAAAGCGGCTAAAATAACAAAAAACGGTACCACAAACACATCTTCAAAAGAGTACACATCATCAAAAGAACCGCTCACAGTGACAATGCCGTAAAATACACCCGAAAGGACTGACGCAAAAAGCGTCAGCCAAAACAGGAGGCTGTGCCTGCACCGATAAATTTCAGCGGATAAAAGTTTACGCACGGTCGCCACCTCCCACTAAAGAGAGATAATAGCTCTCCAGACTTTCGTCCTTTTCCTGCATGGACAACACTTCGCAGTTTTCTTTTGTAAGCGCCTCGGTCAACCGCGTAACATTGACCTTTGAAAATACGTCTGCGGTAGTAGCGGAGATGATCTTATATTCTACATTCATGGAATCCAGAACGCAGGCGAGCACGGCGGTGTCGCTTACCTCCATACGGGTACACTTGCGGCAGGCGGCCTCCAATTCTTCGGCACTGATTTCTTTTACCATCCGCCCGCTGTCAATGATGCCGTAATGCGTAGCAAGGCGTGAAAGCTCATCTAAAATATGGCTGGAGATCAGAACGGTGATCTGATGCTGCCGGTTCAGCTTCAGAATCAACTCCCGTATTTCTACGATCCCCTGCGGATCGAGTCCGTTCGCAGGTTCGTCAAGAACGAGAAAATCGGGATCACCGGCTAAAGCGATGGCAATACCGAGGCGCTGTTTCATACCCAGAGAGAAGTTACCTGCTTTTTTCTTTCCGGTATCTTCCAGTCCCACCAGCTTCAGAAGTTCCGGGATCCCCTGATAAGACGGAATCCCCATGAGCAGATATTGATACTTCAGATTTTCCTCCGCTGTCATGTCCGTGTAGATCGCAGCCGTTTCCACCACCGCGCCCATGCGGCGGCGTGATTTACGAATGTCCTTACTGTCGCTTCGAATACCGTACAGCGTAAAATCGCCGGAAGTCGGCTCCTGCAATCCGCAGATCAAACGGATAAGAGTGGTCTTTCCCGCGCCGTTTTTTCCTACAAATCCATAGACAGAACCTTTAGGAACATTCATGGTAAGACCGTTCAATGCCTGAAAATGTTTATATCTTTTTGTCAGGTTATTTGTCTGTAAAATATAATTCATGGTATTTTACCTCCTTGATGACTTTAGTTTACAATAAAAAAGTCAAGAAAGCGGTCAAGAAAAACGTCAGGATTTCGTCAGGATTTTTACTGTGCCAGCCTGAAACCGATTCCCCATACGGTTTCAATATAGTCCACACCGCTGACATTCTGCATTTTTTTGCGCAGATTACTGATGTGCTGTTTCAAGGATCGCTCTGTACAATCCGGTGTATCCGAACTGATCATGTCCGGCAGCGCGCTCTTTGAAATGACCTGTTTCGGGTTCATCATCAGCAGCTTCAAGATGGCATATTCTGTTCGGGTCAGTTTCACAGCCTGTCCCCGCACCGTCAGTGAAAGCGACGTCATATCCAAAACCAGATCACCAAAGGAAAGGTACCGGGGCTTTTCATGCTGTTCTGCTCTGCGAAGCTGAACGGTGATACGGGCAAGCAGCTCTTTTGTGTCAAATGGCTTCGTCATGTAATCTACTGCGCCGCCTAACAAAAGATTCACTTTGTCCTGCACATCCACTCTGGCGCTGAGAACGATCACGGGAATGCCGTCAATGTGCGGCAGGACTTCCTCGCCTGACAGTCCCGGCAGCATCAGATCCAGCAGGACTAAATCCGGCTTGTTTTGTGAGAGAAGATATAACGCTTCTGTACCGGAATAGGCTTGAAGGACCGAATAACCCTCCTGCGTCAGCACCTCCCGCAGCATATCTCCGATATAGACGTCATCATCAATGATCGCGATAGTCTTCATTTTCATTCCCCGCTTCATCATAGGTAATACAGCATTATAGCAAAATACACAAGACTATCAAGTAGGCTTCGGATAAAATCACAGATTTTTCGGCGGCGTATAGGCGGCGCCTATAACCTACAATACATATATGATATTAGACTTTTGCCGATTTCACAATATAATAAATCCGAACCAAGGAAACAGAGATGCTGTATACATTACAGCATGCTCAAATAAAAAGGATACCGTTTCCGGCGATCTGGAAAAATCGGATTTTACGGTCGGATATCTGAATTCCACAGCGCATCTGCTTGCATTTGTCGCTCAGGAGGAAGGGTATTTCCGAGAGGAAGGTCTGAACGTAACACTGACGCAGTTTGCAAGTGCGGCCGAACCGGCAAACGGTTTTACTTCCGACAAACCGGATGTTGCATTCATCGGTTCGGTTCCGATCATTACATTTCAGAGCAACGGACAGGATCTGAGCATTTTCGGCGGCGCAATGACAAACGGGCACGGTTATGTGATCAAATCTAAATACACAGACGGACTGAGCGATTGGGACATCAGTATTCTTAAAGGTAAAAATGTCGCGTCGGTCAAAAACAGTGTACAGGATGCCGAACTGCAGATATTACTCAAAAATGCAGGGATCGCGATAGGAGAAGGGGAGGACAAGGTAAATATAATATACTTTGACAGCCGGAAGGACGCGTATGTTGCACTGTCCAATGACACGATCGACGCGGCGTCAGTTTATTCTCCTTACGCTTCTCTTGCGGAAGGCGCCGGACATTCCATCGTTTATCGCTGCTCTGAAGAAGAAGCATTGAAGAACCAGCCCTGCTGCCGTCAGGTCGCCGCTACCGAAGACCTTGCGGCGTATCCCAAGAGCTATAACGCCTTTGAACGCGCGCTGATCAAAGCATATAAGTTTACGCAGGAAAACGAGGATCAGACGATCAAAGATGTAAAAGTCTATTATACTTTTGACGTCCGCCGAAATGATCGGCGCGAGAGACGGACTCGGATATTATGTGAAGCAGTATTCCGACTTCGGTGACTATACCCGAACCATTGTCGGACTTCTGGTCATAGGGATCGTTGTTGTAGTCATATCGTTTTTGTTCAACAGATTGCAGCGCGGCTTGCTTCGGTGGAAACGATGACAGGGATCGTTCGGGCACATATGTCATAGCCTGTCCTTCAAAACGCACCGCGCCCGCATGGGAATAGGGCTTTCCCATTAGCACGCAGGCATCGTTTATGAGAAATTTTGTTTCAAATCGGTCCGTGCAATCCAATATAAAATCATAGGGAGCGATCGCGGATTCAATGTTATCCGGCGTGACCCGCTCGCGGATGGTCTGTACCGTGACGTCCGGATTGAGTTCGAGGAGCGCCCTTTTTGCCGATTCGGTCTTAAGAGCGCCGAGGTTCTTCTGTCTGTGGATGATCTGACAGCTGAGATTGGAAAGCTCCACCCGGTCACCATCGCAGATTCCGATCTCACCGACGCCCGCCGCCGCTAAGTAGAGCAGCGCACTCGATCCCAAAGCGCCCGCGCCGATCTCTTTAAGGACAAAGTGACGGGCGTGCCTTTCGGCCTGTTCCCTTGAGATCGCCATCGCTCACACCTCGCTTCTTTTCGCTTCTTTCAGCGTTTCTATCATATTAAGAAAATACCGATGCACCCGAGTATCGCCGCAAAGCTCAGGGTGAAAGGCCGTAACGAGCCGGCTGCTCTGCCTTGCCGCTACGATATGGCCTCCCACGACCGACAGCACCTGCACATTTTCGCCCACGCTCTCGATATACGGCGCCCGTATAAATGTCATGGGTATGATGCCGAGCCCGTCAAATTCCGCCTTGGCGTAAAAGCTGCCCAGCTGCCGTCCGTAGGCATTGCGCACCGCCGTAATGTCCATTGTCGCAAAGTGGCGGCGTTCGTCGTTTACAATTTTCTTTGCGAGCAACAGCAGTCCCGCACAGGTGCCGAATACCGGCAGTCCCGCTTCGATTTTCTCTTTAAGCGGAGCAAACAGCCCGAGATCGCGCAGCAGCTTGCCCTGCACGGTGCTTTCGCCGCCGGGAATGACAAGGCCGTCCATAGGCCGGGACAGATCGCTTTTTTGCCGTATTTCAAAGCAGGATGCTCCGAGACCGGAAAGCATCTGCTCCTGCTCGATAAAAGCGCCCTGCACGGCCAAAATGCCGATATTCATGTTATTTTCCCCGTTCTGCCATCAAAAGCTCAATTTCCTGCTCGTTTATGCCGACCATGGCTTCGCCCAGATCCTCGGACAGCTCGGCCAGCATTTTTGCATCGTTATAATTTGTGACCGCCTTTACGATAGCCGCCGCCCGCTTTTCGGGATTGCCGGACTTGAAAATACCCGAACCGACGAAGACACCTTCCGCGCCGAGCTGCATCATGAGAGCCGCATCGGCAGGAGTCGCAACGCCGCCTGCGGCGAAGTTCACCACGGGCAGCTTTTTATGTTCGTGGACATACAGCACCAGATCATAAGGAACCTGAAGCTCTTTTGCCGCATCAAACAACTCGTCCTCGGACAGAGAGCCTATCCGACGTATCTCCGCCTGCATCATGCGCATGTGCCGCACCGCCTGTACCACGTCTCCGGTGCCGGGCTCGCCCTTCGTGCGGATCATGGAAGCGCCTTCGCCCACCCGGCGCAGCGCTTCTCCTAAATCCTTCGCACCGCATACAAAGGGAACGTCAAACTTCGTCTTGTCGATGTGGTACTTGTCGTCGGCGGGAGAGAGTACCTCGCTTTCATCGATATAGTCGATCTCAATTGCCTGCAAAATCTGCGCCTCGGCAAAATGGCCGATGCGGCACTTGGCCATCACGGGAATGGAGACGGCGTTCTGAATGCCTTTGATCATCTTCGGGTCGCTCATGCGGGAGACGCCGCCCGCAGCCCGGATATCGGCGGGAATGCGCTCCAGCGCCATGACCGCGCAGGCGCCCGCGCTTTCTGCGATTTTTGCCTGTTCCGGCGTGGTAACGTCCATGATAACGCCGCCCTTGAGCATCTGCGCAAGATTTTTGTTCAGTTCAAATCTGTTGTTTTCCATGATCATGACTCCTTTTCACAGCTTTGCATAGCTATGATCACTCCTTAAAATAATAGTACACAAAGCATATCTGTATACTATGAATTGTAATAGTAAAACGCTGTTATTGATTTGTCAAGTGGGTCTGACTTCTGAATGCGCTTTTCCGCCCGTCTTGACAAAACGGAGTGAAAGTAACATGATATACCGGTAGATCACAAGATCAGATTTCACGAAGAGGAGGACGGCATGGACGGCAAAACATATCTTTGCATCGATCTGAAGAGCTTTTACGCCAGCGTCGAGTGCGTCGAACGAAAGTTGGATCCGCTGACGACAAACCTTGTTGTGGCGGACGAGAGCCGCACGGAAAAGACCATCGTGCTTGCCGTCTCTCCGGCTCTGAAAAGCTTCGGCCTGCCGGGCCGCCCGCGCCTTTTCGAAGTGGTGCAGAAGGTACGGCAGATCAATAACGGGCGCGAGCGCAAAGCCCCCGGCAGAACCCTTACCGGTGAATCTTATCACTTGCCCGAGCTGCAGAGCGATCCGACACTCGCGGTCTCCTACCTCGTTGCGCCGCCCCGCATGGCTTACTATATCAGATACAGCACGCAGATATATCAGATCTATCTGCGCTTTGTCGCACCGGAGGACATCGTTGTTTACTCCATCGACG
>CANQOI010000067.1 GCA_947625435.1 uncultured Clostridia bacterium
GTCTGAGTGAGGTCATACTTTTTCATATCGGCGGCGCGCGACACGTCCGTATATCCGAGAATGAGTATAACGCCGTCAACGCCGTATTTTCTGAGGCTTATACCCTCGTCCGCCGTGGCGACGGCAAACGCTCTCACGCCCATCCTACTCAGTATCGTTGAGATCTCAAATGCTCCGTGACCGTAGGCGCTCGTTTTAACGACGGCCATAAGCTCCGTTCCGGCGGGCATGGCCCTTCTGAGCTCGCGCACATTGTGCCTCAGATTGTCGGCATTTATCTCTATCCACGCTCTTCCCGTCAGAGCGCGTTTTTTGTCCGCGCGGCGGGGCCTGAGCTTATCCGTGATCACGGTAAAAATAAATGAGAATGCCGCGGATGCGATGCACACTGCGGTAAAATGTCCTATGCTGTTTTCCACGAGTATGCGCTGCATGCCGGTGAGCCTTGCAAAGAGCCTCACGGCTATTATCATCATGGGATATATTATGTATATAACGAGTGAAACGTTTCTCAGAAACCGTATGCGTTTCCCGCGGAATCCTATGAGTATGCAGAACAGGAAATACATGCAGGGCACAAGGAACACGTACATGCTGTCGTGGCGCTGCAGCCCCGCTCTGTGAAGTATCAGCGCCTCGGAGAGCATGAGCGCAAAGGCGGCGGCAAAGCCCGTTACGCTCACCTTTAAGCTCATTCTTATGCGCTTGTCCGCGATAAAGCCTCCCATTACAAAGAATATAGGCGCATAGAATATGCCGTTCCTCGTATAATCCGATATCTGGAACACAAGGTCGTAGAACTTTTTTGCAACGCCTATCTTCTCGGAGATGCCGTAGTAGCTGTCGCCGAAGAGACCTATAATATAGAGCACCGCTGTCGCCGTCGCTGCTCGGGCGTAGCCGAAACGTTTCACCAGAAACCATGCTATGGCGGCTCCCGCCGCCGCCGCGGGCATGTACCACAGATGATACATCGTGCCGTCGAATACCAGGCTCTTTATTATGCGCGGCAGCAGGTTATCGCCTCTGAGATCGCCTTTGTATATGCATATCGGCATGTATATTACGATGGATATCGCGTATATAAAAAGCGTGTTCTTGATGAATGCCGCCGGCTTCGAGTTGTCCTTCGCATATCTTGTTATCAGGAAGAAGCCCGATGTCATGAAGAAGAAGGGCACGGCGGTGCGCGCGATCACGCGCGTCAGTATGAAGTCCCCTGTTTCCGTGTAGGAGAGCAGCGGAGACGTATGTATCGCGACTACCATTAGCGCGGCTATTATCCTGAACAGATCTATGCCCGTATAGCTTTTGTTCTTAATCATACAAACTCAGGATCATGTCTATTATCTCGGCAAATGACAGACCTATACCTTTCATCATATTCGGATAGCGGCTGTGCGATGTAAAGCCGGGTATCGTGTTCACTTCGTTGAAAACTATCTTATGCTCCGGTGTGAGGAACATGTCCACTCTCGCAAACCCGGTACAGCCTAGCGCCTTGTATATGACGGCCGCCGTGCTGCGTATCCTGTCCTCCGTGTCACTGTCTATCCTGGCGGGCATATGTATCCTGGATGTCTTCAGTGTATATTTTTCGTCAAAATCAAAGAGATCTCCGGATATCTCTATCTCGTCCGCGCGTCCTACGGTGAGCTCGTCGTTTCCGAGTACGGCGCAGCCCACTTCGAAGCCCTCTACGTTCTCCTCGACTATCACCTCGCTGTCATGCTCAAATGCGGCGTCTATGGCATCTTCAAGCCTGTCCGGAGACGCCACCTTCGTTATGCCGAAGGAGGAGCCTGCCCTTACGGGTTTTACGAAAAGAGGATATGTAAGAGCCGCGTTTATGGCGCACACCGCGCTTTTTCTGTTATATCTGTTGAATGTTACGGATGCGGGCACCTCTATGCCGCACAGGCTCACGAGCTTATGCGCCCTGTCCTTATCCATGCATATCGCCGATGAGAGCATACCGCAGCCAACTACGGGTATGCCGGCCAGCTCCAGCATTCCCTGCACCGTGCCGTCCTCTCCGTTCTTGCCGTGGAGCACGGGGAACACCATATCGGCTTTGATCGGCATATAAGCGCCGTCCTTCATCTCCAGGAATCCGCCGTCCGATCTGTTCTGAGAGAATATCACGCGGGACAGGCTGTCTTTCATTTCACACCATCTGTTATCCGGTATGTTCTCATACGGGCCCGTGTAACGGTACCATTCGCCGTCTCTTGTTATACCTATGGCGATGACCGTATATTTTTCTTTGTTTATATTGTCCAATACGGAAAATGCGGACTGGAGTGAAACGCCGTATTCCGTAGAATTACCGCCGAAGATTACTGCTACTGTCTTTTTGTGCATATCATGCGCCTCTTTCTTTTGTAATAGCGGCAAACCGCCTATGCACATAGAATATCACATTTTACGAAAAGTGTCGACAATATATTACGCGAATAAATTGCATTTTACCGGGGATAATAGACTTGTGACAATACACAATAAACAGTCAGGAGGAATTTGATCATGTCACCTAAGGAATTGCTTTATATTGAAGATGCGCTCGGCCACGAGCAGCAGATGCAGAAGGCGTGCGCCGATTTTGCGAGTCAGCTTCAGGATGTACAGCTCAAGAGCTTTGTTCAGGACCTCGCGGGTAAGCACAAGCAGAGCTTCAACAGATTTTACAGCTTACTGGGCAGAGGAAATTAAGAGGAGGTTCCCGATATGGAAGACAGAGTTATCATGGACAACATTTTATCGACTGCCAAGGGTGCGTGCGATCTTATGATGCACGGGGCGATCGAATCCTCCACGCCGGACGTGCACTGCGCCTTCACTCAGGCGTTCAACGACACTCTGAGCATGCAGAATGAAATATATAAACGCATGGCGGTCAAGGGCTGGTATCCCGCGCAGCAGGCAGAGCAGCAGAAGATAAATGACGCAAGGCAGAAATTCGCCTCGCAGAATTAAGCTGCGTGAAAAAGCGGCAGGGTCCTGCCCTGCCGGCTACATAACATTTTACCGCACATTTTACCGTTCATTTTACCGCACATCCTACCGCAAAGGGTTTTATTCCAGCATCTTGAAGTACTTATCGTGCGCTTCCTGATATTCCTGATTGTACTCCTCGTCTCTTCCGGAGTGGAGCATCGATACATAATCGTGCACCTGGTGCTTTATCTCCGGTGTCGCTCTTGCTATGGTGGCCACGCCCACGTTGGAGCATATATCGGATATCCTCTCCACCTCCGTAAGGAGGTTCAGGAACGAGGTTCCCGTGAGCACGGAGCATTCGCCTGCTCTCAGTCTTTCCAGGTGGTTATCCTTAAGGGCGTTTACCATGTCGTCCACGACCTCTTCAAGAGGCTCTATGTGGCGGGCAGCCACGACATCGCGCTTCCTGAATGTCTGTCCCGTGTAATCAAGCACGTTGTCTATGAGATTCTGGAGCACGTTCAGCTCGTAAACGGCCGATTTTGAGAATCCCGTTTTATTTACATGGAGCGTTTCGGCAATTTCGGCTATGTTCATGGCATGGTCGCTGAGGCGCTCAAATTCCGTTACGGCCGAATAATAGTGGTTCATTATCTCCAGATGGGTCTGAACCGTTATGTGCGCTGAAAGCTGGGTAAGATAATTGCTTATCTTATCCGCCATTTCATCTATCTCGCTCTCATCGGCTGTAATGCGCTCCACTGTTTTTGCGTCGTACTGCACGATCACGGCAAACGAGCGGTCTATGCTCGCCTTTGCCATTCCGAACATGGCGAGCAGCGCGTCGTAGCATCTTCCGAATGCTATGGCGGGAGTGCTGAAGAATACGGGGCTCAGAGCGTCTATATACTGAACATGCTCATTTTCAACGGTCTTTTTGTCTCTTATGATCTTATAGCTGAGCTTCTCGTAAAGCCTCAGTGCCGGGAAGAGCAGCACCGCGCACGACAGATTGAATATGGTATTTGTATTCGCTATGCCGCCGGAAAATATGGCGCTGTTCCACATTCCGTCCAGCAGTCCGAATTTATGTATCACGGTGACGCCTAAGAGTATCACTGCCGATTTGCTCAGGTTATACAGTATATTTACTGTTCCCACGCGCTTTGCGTCCTGCTTTGCGCCTATGTTGCACACTATAGCCGTTGTCACGCAGTCGCCGAGGTAGATGCCCACGAGCACCGCATATATCGCGCCGAATGTGAGCTGTCCCGACATTGAAAACGCCTGCAATATACCTATGCTCGCCGATGAGCTCTGAAGTATGAACGCAACGGCCGCGCCTATCAGATATCCGAGGAACGGGTTGTGGCCGAGATTGGAAAAGAGCTTTTCTATGAGTCCGCCATCTGTGAGCACTGTCACCGCGTCCGTCATCGTCAGCAGTCCGGAGAAAAGTATCCCGAATCCTATCACTATCTGCCCCACAGTGCTCATGCTCTTTGATTTACGGGACATTATGATTATCATTCCTATTATGAGCGCGACAGGCGCCATCGTGGACGGCTTGAATATCTGAAGAAATGATGTGCCGGACGAATCGAGATCGAGGAGCCTTATTATCTGGCCCGTCACGGTCGTACCCACGTTTGCGCCTATTATTATGCCGAGTGACTGATGAAGAGAGATTATGCCGGCTCCTACGAGTCCGGACGTTATGACTATGGTTGCCGTTGACGACTGTATCACCGCCGTCATGACAAGTCCCAGAAGGAACGCCTTTATTGATGTGTTTGTGAGCTTTTCGAGAGCTTTCTTTAAAGTTCCCGATGCGCCTTCTTTTAGTCCGTCTCCCATTATGCGCATTCCGTACAGGAACATCGCAAGTCCTCCGAGGAGCGTAATTAAGCTGAATACATTCATACTCTTCACCCGTAAAATGAAATCGACTTATATTTACTTACACTGTATTCTAACAGAATTTTACACATATTACCATACCCCGTATGAAAATCTTGCGCCGCGTGAAATATGATGGTATACTGGACACATGAGAAATACAAATTTTTAAGGAAAGGTGGTTTCGGACATGAGAGTTAATATTACCGCAAGACAGGTTACCGTTCCGGATAAGCTCAAGGAAACGATAAGCAAGAAGCTTACACGGTTCGACAAGTTCTTCGATGACGCCGCCGAGGCATCCGTCACTCTGCGTAAGAGAAGAAACAGAGAGGTACTGGAGCTGACTATCACGAACAGCGGTACGATATTCCGCGCCGAGGAGGAGGCGGAAAGCTTTCAGACCGCCCTTGATTCCGCATGCGATACGATACTGGGGCAGATAAGGAAAAACAAGACCAAGCTCCAGAAGCGCCTGAGGAGCGGCAGATTCGACGCGGGGATCGTGAGCGAGCACTGGGACGATACCGACGATACGGACGAAGACAAGGCCGATATACGCGTCAAAGAATTTGAGATCAAGCCCATGACGCCCGAGGAAGCCATTTTGCAGATGGATCTTCTGAGGCACCAGTTCTATGTTTTTGAAAATGCGGAAAGCGGAAGGACCAATGTCGTGTACCGCAGGAATGACGGAGGCTTCGGTCTGATCATTCCGACTAAGTGAATATTGCGCATTCCGAATGCGCATTCTGTGAAAAATGCTCGGGCCGACGCGTCATGCGGCGGCCCGTTTTATATGCGTTTTATATTTTACCTGCGCATCAATAATTCTGCGCTTTGATCTTGAAATATGACTGCGGATGCTTGCATACGGGGCATACCTCGGGTGCTTTCTTGCCTATGTGTATGTGACCGCAGTTGCCGCACTCCCATATTACGTCGTTATCGCGCGAGAATACCACATCGCCCTTTACGTTTTCGAGGAGCTTGCGGAAGCGCTCTTCGTGAGTCTTTTCTATCTTGCCTACGAGCTCAAAAAGTGCCGCTATGTCGGTAAAGCCTTCTTCTTTTGCTTCTTTTGCAAATTGGCTGTACATCTCGGTCCACTCGTAATTCTCGCCCGCGGCGGCCGAAAGAAGATTTTCTTCTGTTGTGCCTATGCCGCCCTCAAGCAGCTTGTACCATATTTTGGCATGCTCTTTTTCGTTGTCGGCTGTTTCCGTAAATATCTGAGCTATCTGCTCATATCCGTCTTTTTTTGCTTTTGATGCAAAATACGTGTACTTATTGCGCGCCTGCGATTCGCCCGCGAATGCGGCTGCCAAATTTCTCTCTGTTTTCGTGCCCTTTAATTCCATAACAAACACCTCTTTGTAAAATTTTTTGTGACTTTTATTATATATTCAAGTAAAACGCGCGTCAATCCCATATTCTTTTGACGCCGCGCCGTTTGAGGCACCGTAAATGACTGCTATGGTGCCGTCCAGGGCCTCCGCGAAGGCGTCCCGACCCGTAAATTCGTTACTGACGCCGAGCGGGACGTCGCACGCGAGTGCGCCGTTTTCCAATGTATATTTAAGGCCTTTTATTGTCACGCCCTTTGCTGTTCCCCTCATGCTGAGCACCGAGATCCTGCCCTTAAAACGGCTGTTAAAGCTTATCCTGCCGTTCTTTACTGCCGTTACTGCAGCTCCCTGCCCTATCATATATGCGTCCATGCCCGCCTCTGCCATATATGTCAGTATCTGCATATTTGCAAGTGTGAAGTCTATTTTGCCGCCGAGCGCGCCGTATATTACGAATCTGTCATGACCGCGCTCGGCGCCGCATTTTACTGCGAGCATCAGATCGGTGTCGTCCTTTTCGGGCGGAAATTTTATTATTTCCGCGCCGCTTTCAGGCATTTTACCGATGGAATCAAAGTCGCCTATCATTATGTCTGGCTCGAGCCCCAGCGCGCGCGCGTGTAAGTACCCGGCATCGGCCGCAATTATCGTATCTCTTCCCTTTTCCGGCGTGAAATGCGGGCATACGTACGCGGGCAGGCCCGCTTTTATGCCGCTTACCTCCGATGCGCCGAATATATAACATGTTTTATGCTGTTCTTCCTGTCCGCTCATATGCTTACCCCCACATGCCTGATTTCCTACATTATACATAAAAAATCCCGCAGCGCCAAGTACGGCGCGCCCCGCGCCGCTTGATGATCCGCCGGGTGATCCTGATTTTTGATTTGCATGCGGCAGATTTTTTCTGTATACTTATTCTGTTACCGCAACGTTCTTTCGCGC
>CANQOI010000068.1 GCA_947625435.1 uncultured Clostridia bacterium
ACACCGTGAATATGGAGCCCGTAAGCCGCGTGAGCAGAAATATCGCCGCCGTGAAGCATAGCATGAGTCTCGTGCCTATGCTGAATCTTATACCGCGCCTTTTCATTTTACCGAAAACTTGTAGCCTACGCCCCATATCGTCTCTATCTCCCATCCCTCGTGAGGGAAGTCGTCGAGCTTCGCGCGAAGCCTTTTAATATGCGAATCGACCGTTCTGCTGTCTCCGTAGAAGTCGTATCCCCAGAGCTTGTCGAGAAGAGCCTCCCGTGAGAACACCTTGTTCGCGTTCGACGCCAGCGTCCAGAGTATCTCTATCTCTTTTTTTGTGAGTCTTACGGGACTTGAGCCTATTTCGACCGTATAATTCTCAAGATTCACCTCAAGATTGCCGTACGTGAATATTTTACCGGTGTCATTTACGGGATTTATGCGTCTTAATATGGCGCGCACTCTCGCCATGACTTCGCCGCAGGAGAAGGGCTTTACGATATAATCGTCCGCGCCTATGTCGAGACCCATTATCTTCTCAAAGTCCTCGCCGCGGGCAGTGACCATTATTATAGGCACATCCGACTCGCGCCTTATGTCCCGGCACACCTCGAAGCCGTCCATGCGGGGCATCATCACGTCGAGCAGTATGAGGTCAGGCGAAAATTTCTTGAATTTATCAAGCGTTTCAAGCCCGTCCGCGGCTGTTTCCGTCTTATAGCCTTCCTTTTCGGCGTAATCCCTGAGCACCGACGTTATCTGTTTATTGTCGTCCGCTATGAGCAATCTGTAATTCGCACCGCCGTTTGTCATGATACCATTCTTCCTTTAAAAAAATATGTCCGGTCATATGTTAAAATCGAACCGCACGCTCTCGCTGTCCGCAAGTGCCACAAGTCCTTCTTCGTTCCGTATAAGTACGCCCTCGTCTACAAGGAGAGACACGATATATGCCGTTTCCTCATTGCCGAAGGCAAGGCCGCTCTCATAAATGTAAGGAGAGCACCACATTCTCTTGCCCGGCGTCTTCCTCTGCTCGACCGTGATCCTGTCCACGAATCTGCGCTTGAACAGAAAGTCGCGGGACGCCGATCTGGGGATACGTATTCCCGTTCTTTTTGAAAATTCGTCCAGCATCATGAGCTGCACTCTCGCCTCGGGCTGCCCCCAAAGGCCCGTCACGCAGTTGTACTCAGGGATGGGGTCGCTGAGAGACGCCGCAAGCCCGCGCACTTCCTCGCAGTCTCCGAGCTCTGCGTACATTTTATCAAGCCTTTCGTATCCCAGCCTGAATTCGGCAAAACGCCTTATCTGTTCTATATGAGGCTCCATGAGCTTCAGTATCTGCCGCGTTTTAAGAGGCATACGTATCTTTGAGCTCAGATCCTTTTTGATGAGCGCGCGCAGTATCTCCGCGGCGCGTTCCGCTCTTTTGTATATATCCGCGGCGTCGTATCTCCTTAAAATGTACCCGCTTTCCGTGTGCCAGTATGAATTCCACGTATCTCCCGAGCGGGCGTCTCTTATGAGCGTGAGCACATATGTAAAATCCTCCGCCTCGTCGTCTCCCACTGTCAGCGCAGCGCTTTCCGAAAGCAGCTCGTCGGGATCGCGCTCCGGATCGATGAGCAGATGTCCCGCCGCATATATCGACGGAAAATTGAGCACATGATACGCATCCATTTCACTCCAATAAGAGGGAACGAGCACTCCGTCTCCCTGCTCTCTCGTTTGTCTGTATACGTCCGCTATCACGCGGTTATTTACGCACATAAAAGGTATCTGATCCGTCTCATACTCGCATGTGTACCATCCCCAGGAGCCGAGGTCGCAGCCCAGCTTCTTTACGCCTCTGCGGAATTCCGCCCTCTTTCCGGGTTCATTCCATATGGGCAGGAAGGGCAGCTCCATGAGCATTATATCTTCAAAACCCGCGCTCACGAGCTTTTCGGGAAAATCAGCGGGACTTCCCCACGTATCCACGCCTATCTGTATATCCGGATTCGCTGCACGGAATTTGTCCGCGAACAGCCTGAGAAAATCTATAACGTCATCCATCGACGAAAGACAGCCCGGATCGTAAAAATGCGCGATCACGCGGTCGGCGTAGGGCGCCATCCGGGCATAAATATCATAATATTTTTCAAAAGCGGCGTGAACCTTGGGATCGTTGAACGCCCTGCCCCCGTCTTCCGCCTTATACACGACATCATCGTCGTGCCAGCCGTGATCGCAGAATTCGGCAGCCCAGCACCAGAGAGTGAACTGCATTCCGTTCCTGTGGAGCGCATCGGCGAACACCTTAAACCTGTCGTGTACAAATTCGGGCGAACCCGACGGACGCCACGCGGAGCACATATCGGTAACCTGCGCTCCCGTAAAGCCGCATTCCTTCAGCATGAGAGCATAGTCCTCAAGCTGTCTGTCCGAAAAGCACATAAAATCCGTGAGCAGTGAAACGTTCATGTCGGATATATATCCCCTGCTCGCATCGCACTTCCAGAGGCAGAGGCACGCCTCTCTGTTCTTTATCCACGGATGTTCCGGATCATATTTCACAAATAAACACTCCTTTTGGCCCCGCGATCCGGGGACTGTATGATATACAGTATATTTAAGCATGATTCGTCTTTTTTTGCAAGACTTCCGAGCATATCGCGCGTGTACCGCTCCTGTATTGCAGATTGATATAAATCAAATATTGTGATAATATGAGAGCCTGTTTCATATTTCATTTGAAAGGTTGGTTGCGAATATGGAAAGAACAGAGATAGCGAAAATATACGGTGACCCCAAAGCTTTTGAAGGCCGCACCGTGACGGTGTGCGGCTGGGTGCGCACAATACGCGATTCAAAGGCGCTCGGATTCATAGATCTGAACGACGGGAGCTTTTTTAAAGGCATTCAGGTGGTATTTGAGGAAAGCGCGATAGATAATTTTACCGAGATAGCAAAGCAGAACGTGGGCGCTGCGCTCAATGTGACAGGCACCGTCGAGCTGACTCCGCAGGCAAAACAGCCTTTTGAGATCAAAGCGTCCGGGATCACGGTAGAAGGTCCGTCGTCTCCGGAATATCCGCTTCAGAAGAAAAAACATTCTCTTGAATATCTCCGCACGATAGCGCATCTCCGTCCGAGAGCCAACACATTCAGCGCGGCATTCAGAGTAAGATCCGCGGCTGCATTCGCGATACACAGCTTCTTCCATTCAAAAGGCTTCGTATATGCGCACACTCCTCTCATCTCGT
This sequence comes from uncultured Clostridia bacterium, assembly GCA_947625435.1. Classification (GTDB taxonomy): domain Bacteria; phylum Bacillota; class Clostridia; order UBA1212; family UBA1255; genus Egerieisoma. The sequence continues at coordinate 3,237 of CANQOI010000068.1, forward strand.
GCAGCGACTGCGAGGGCGCGGGTGAAATGTTCCGTGTTACCACGCTCGATATGAACGATCCTCCCCGCACAGAGGACGGAGCTATAGATTACGGCAAGGATTTCTTCGGCAGGAGCGCGTACCTCACAGTGTCGGGACAGCTTCAGGGCGAAGCTATGGCAATGGCCTTCGGTAAGATATATACTTTCGGCCCCACGTTCCGCGCAGAGCAGTCATACACCGCAAGGCACGCCGCCGAGTTCTGGATGATAGAGCCCGAGATAGCATTTGCGGACCTTGAAGACGATATGCAGCTGGCGGAAAGCATGATAAAATACGTGCTCGCCCACATTCTGGAAGAGTGTCCCGCCGATCTTGAATTTCTCAACCGGTTTTATGACAATGAGCTCATAGAGCGTCTCAGATTCGTAGTAAACTCCGATTTCGGCAGAGTGACATACACGGAAGCCGTAAAGCTCCTTGAGCAGTACAACGATCAGTTCGAATACAAGGTATACTGGGGCTGCGACCTTCAGACGGAGCACGAGCGCTGCCTGACCGAGAAGATTTTCAAAAAACCCGTATTTGTTACGGATTACCCCAAGGAGATCAAAGCGTTCTATATGAGACTGAATGACGACGGCAAGACCGTGGCAGCCATGGATCTGCTCGTTCCGGGCATAGGCGAGATAATAGGCGGAAGCCAGCGTGAAGAGCGCACGGAGATGCTCGAAAAACGTATCGAAGAGCTGGGCCTCGACAAAGGATCATATGACTGGTACCTCGACCTTCGCCGTTTCGGCGGCACGAAGCACGCAGGCTTCGGTCTGGGCCTCGAGCGGCTCATAATGTACGCTACGGGAATAGCGAACATACGCGACGTGCTCCCCTTCCCGAGGACAACGGGCTCCGCGCTTTTCTGATCATTTCATCCAGACATTGTATCTGTCCGCCAGCATAGCTATATATTCAGTGTTCGTAGGCTTTCCCTTCTGCATATTGACTGTAAATCCGAATACCTCTTCGAGTATCTCGGATTTACCTCTGCTCCATGACACCTCTACCGCGGTGCGTATGGCTTTCTCAACGCTCGCGGGCGTTTTGCCGCTTTTTTCCGCAAGCCTCGGATAAACCTGCTTTGTCATGCTGTTTATAAGGAGCGGATTTTCGATCACCATGCACACGGCGTCCCTGAGATAACCGTATCCGCTGAGGTGTGCCGGAACGCCCAGATCGTGCAGCAGATTCGTGACGCTCTTATATGTAGAATCGGAATTGTTGTAGCGGAGCATCCTGTAAAATGTCCTTTCGGCGTCTATATTCTCTCCCGCCGCCTTGGCGTAGAACCCGGTCGCGGCGTGTACGAGCTCGGACGCCCGGTCCAGCAGATTCTCAAATGATATGGGCTTTCTCACAAAATACGCATTCGGTATATCATTTATGAGATACCTCTGCATGTCGTTTGAATATGCGGATGTTATTATGATGATGGGTCTGTATGTAAGCTCCTTCTGGAGCATGCGTATCACGCTTATGCCGTCAAGCGCCGGAAGCGTAAGATCCATTATTATGACATCCGGCATTTTATCCTTGACAATGGGAAGAACCACATCTCCGCTGTAAGCTTTGCCGCACAGCAGCATGTTATCTCTCATCTCAACCCGCTTTCCGAGCTCATCCGCAAAGCCTGTGTCCGAGTCAACGACCAATATAGAATATCTGTCTTTTCTCACTGTAAATCACCTTTCTCTTTCGTAAAGTATTTATTTTATATGTTCGCATAATCTCACATATCATCAGGATATTACCGAACGGTTTGCATTATAACACCTATATTCTATATTTGTCAAAATATTTAGTATTTCCCGGGAAATAATTTTGTGTTATTATATCCATAATATTACATATTTGATTATTATTGCTATACATTCCGATTTTTTCCGAATTGTAATTTGACGTAAATCGTAATCTGTGCTATCATTCAGTCAAAAATCACGGGAGGCGATCATATATGCTGCCGTCGGAAATTTCATGCTGTATTTCGGAGCTTATGTACGAACTGAGACTTCCCGTATATTTTACGGGATATCATTATCTGAAAAGTGCGATAATCGATGCTGTTCTCTGCCCTGACAGGATACCCGACATATCGTCGCAGCTCCTGAAAAATGTGGCGGATGAATTTCACACTGACAAAAGGCACGTCGAGCGTGCCGTTTCCAAAGCGGTGTCGCACATAAACAGTGAGTGCGGCACAAGGTATATAACAAACAAGATACTCGGGTATGAAACGGATGCCTACGGAAGTGCGATAAGCGTAAAAGAGCTGATCGCGCTCATCGCGGATCAGCTCAGGATCAGATATCAGTCTTGAATATTATGAAAGTATTCTTATTCCGCCTATTAAAGGAAGCTCTCTTACCTGTCCGAGGACCGTGAATACGATACCGTATGCCATAGCTCCCAGAACGGCGAGGTTGAATATCATCATTATCAAAGCGCCGAGTATCGGAACAAAAAGTAAAACTGCGCCCACTATATTGAGTATAATGCACACAATAAGAAGCAGCAGTCCCTGATTTGCGTGGAACTTAGCATATTTCGAGCCTTTCGGGCACAGAACAAGCGGGAGGAAAAACAGAATGGGTATATATGCGAGCATACATACTATCTTGTTTGCGTCTATTTCGCTCTTATCATACTCGGCAGAATTATCCTTTGTGTTGAACACTGCCTGAGCCTTCTTCTTAGCATCGTCCACAAAACTGCTTGCATTTGCGCCGGTATTATTCGCACCTGCGTTTGCGTCGGTCGCGCCTGTATTGCCTGCGTTTGAAGCCGTCTGACCTTCCGGTGCGGGAGCGCCGCAGGATGAGCAGAATTTCTCTCCGTCCTTGATCTCAGCACCGCATTTAGAACAAAAAGCCATAAAAAAACCTCCATCACTGATTATTGATATGCATATTATCTCTCAAGTCACGGTAAAATGCAAGCACTTAGAATAAAAAAAGCGTTTTGACAAATATTATATCAGAGCGCTTTTGCGTTCCCGTCTTCCGACGAAGTACTATGATTTTTCCGTAGTTAGCTAATTTCTGCTTTTATCATAATTATACGTTTTTCTG
>CANQOI010000069.1 GCA_947625435.1 uncultured Clostridia bacterium
AGAGCGCCGACGTTCGGCTGGCGCAATACGAAATGGGAACTCGTTCCCCCAAAGCGGAGATCACCGCAGCGCTGGCCCAAGCGTTAGATGTTTCTCCACAGGCGCTTACCGTGCCGGATATTGACAGTTACATTGGGCTTGCGCACACCCTATTTACCCTTGAGGACAACTACGGTCTTACCGTCAGCGAAGCTGACGGAGAAATTCGCTTAAAGGTCAGCGCCGACAAGGGCAAGGACGCAGCCGAACTGCTGCAAATGCTTACCGCTTGGAAAGCGCAGGCGGACAAGCTCGCAGCGGGGGAAATCAGCCGGGAAGATTACGATAACTGGCGCTATCATTATCCGAAATACGACGATACCGAAATTCGGGCAAGCATCCCGCCCAAAGAGCTAAGCGATACTTTGGTTGAGGCTTTCAAGGACAAACTAAAAGACAAATGAAAAAAGAGCTATCAGACATCAAAAATCTGATAGCTCTTTACTTATGCAATAATCCGAATAATGTTGCCATTTTGTTGCCACGGAGGGCGTCAAAGCGGCAAAAAGCCTTATTTTACAGGCTTTTTTGTCAGCGTGAAATCATTCCCATTCGATCGTTGCCGGAGGCTTGCTGGTGATATCGTAAACGACCCTGTTCACGCCGCGCACCTCGTTTACGATGCGCGTGGAAGCGCGCTGTAAAATATCGTACGGAAGCTGCGCCCAGTCGGCAGTCATAAAATCCGTGGTAGTCACCGCGCGGAGCGCGACAGTGTAGTCATACGTGCGCTCATCGCCCATAACGCCGACGCTGCGCATATTTGTGAGCACTGCAAAATACTGGTTCACCTTGTCATCCCAGCCTGCGCGCGCGATCTCATCCCTGAAAATAAAGTCCGCCTCGCGCAAAAGATCGAGCTTGTCCTTCGTAAGGTCGCCCAGCACGCGTACAGCAAGACCGGGACCGGGGAAGGGCTGGCGCATAACGATCTCCTTAGTAAGACCGAGCTCAAAGCCGCATTTCCTGACCTCATCCTTGAACAGATCGCGAAGAGGCTCCACAACAGCCTTGAACTTAATGTGCTCGGGGAGACCGCCCACATTGTGATGCTTCTTAATTACCGCGCCCTTGCCCGAAGTGCCCGCGCCGCTCTCTATGACGTCGGGATATATCGTGCCCTGAACAAAATAAAAATCCTCGGGACGTCCCAGCTTGTTCGCCTCGTCCTGGAACACCTCTATAAATTCATTGCCAATGATCACGCGCTTCGTCTCCGGATCGGACACGCCCTTGAGCTTAGAAAGGAATCTCTCCTCCGCATCGACCACCACGAGCTTGGAATCAAACTTCGTGCCGAAAACATCCTCTATCTGACGCCTCTCATTTTTACGCATGAGCCCGTGATCGACAAAAATGCACGTAAGATCCCTGCCCACTGCGCGGCTCACCATGGCGGCCGCCACCGCAGAATCCACGCCGCCCGAAAGCGCCAGCAGCACCTTGCTGCCCGCCAGTCTCTCCCGCAGAGCCCTTATCGATCTCTCCGTAAAATCGCTCATCGTCCAGTCGCCGGAGCAGCCGCACACATCATACAAAAAAGCTCTCAGAAGGGACGTCCCGTTGTCGGTGTGGACGACCTCGGGGTGAAATTGCACCGCATATATTTTACGCGCGTCGTCACCCATGGCCGCCACGGGGCACCCGTCCGAAAAAGCCCTGCGCGTGAAATGCTCGGGCATCTTCTCCACATAATCCGTGTGGCTCATCCAGCATATATTTTCAGGTGAAAAATCCTTAAAGAGCACGCAGCCGGTGTCTATATTGACATTTGTCTTGCCGTATTCCTTATTGGCGCTGCCGCCCTCGGCCACATGGCCCCCGAGAGTAGCGGCAATGAGCTGCATGCCGTAGCAGATACCGAGCACCGGAATGCCGAGACCCAGTATCTCAGGATCGCACTTCGGTGAATCGGGCGCGTACACATTGGCGGGCCCGCCCGTAAAAATAAGCCCCTTCGGCGCTTTGCTCCTGATAGTTTCCGCATCAGTCTCACTGGGCAGCACTTCGCAGTATACATTCTGCTCTCTTATCCTTCTTGCTATCAGCTGACTGTATTGTCCGCCGAAATCCAGCACCAAAACAGTCTCATTCATAATATTACCCATAATATCACCTCAGTCATACAAAAACATATGTCATATGCCATAAACACATATCATAAACATATATCAAAAAAACATATCGTAAAAATCATACATATCATACAAGCTTCGGGAGCACCGAACCCCCGAAGGGCATGGTAATGACCTTTATGTCATTCAGATCCTTGCCGCCCTTTCCGGACTCTGTCATGCTTGCCAGAGCGTCGTCAAAAGCATCCTGCGCAGAGGTATAAGGCTTCATGAAAGATCTCGCCACGAGCGCCGGATCCATTTCGGAAACAAGATATATCTGCGCGCGCATAAGGACCATACCGATGGCGGCGGCCTTGTGACCTCCCAGTATGAATTCCTTCCTGATACGTCCCGTGAGCTCCTCCGGCGATCCCGAATTGAGCATCCAGTCCTCGAACGTCTTCTCTCCGTATCCCTCGGCACACGAACCTATGAGGATTATGATGCCTCCGTCCCTTACCGCATGCTTTGCATTGTCGAGAGCTTTCTGAGTCTGATACAGATTCAGATCCTTGGGCGCTCCTCCCTGTGAAACGATGACAATATCGGCGCGTTCTTTGATATTTTTGGTATAGAGCATGTCGAGACAGCGCGCGCCCTCGCGGTGAGCCGCTACGGGGTCGCCCGACACGGTCCTGACGATATTTTTATGCTCATCCAGCACGACATTTAAAACAAAATCCACGCCGCACATCCTGCCGGCTTCCTCGATATCCTCGCGCACAGGATTCCCTTCAAGCCTGCCCGCGCACGCCTCGGGCCGCACCATCAGCTTATGATTGACCTGTATGGCGGCGCGCGTTGAAACGCCGGGCATCAGAGCCTTCACGCCGCCGCTGTAACCGGCAAAATAATGAAACTCGATATTCCCGAGCGCGATGCGTCTGTCGGCCTCCGCAACAGTCCTCGTGATGTCTACAGGCGTGCCGTTTGACGTATAACCCATATGTACGCAGTCGTCCGGGTCGCTGTCTTCGATATGTATGCGCTTCCACGCATGATCGCCCGCAAGTCTGCGCTTCTCCTCATCGGTCTGCTTCCTGTGGCTCCCGAGAGCGAAAACGAGAGTCACGTCGTTAAGATCGACTCCGCCCGCCTCAAGCTCGTCAAGAAGAGCGGGCATCACCTTGTGCGTAGGCATGGGCCTTGTAATATCGCTGGTGATTATAGCGATCTTTTCTCCCTTTTTGACAATATTTTTCAGCCTGTCGGACCCTATGGGATGTTCGAGCGAATATTTCACATCGGCATCCTCGGCCGTAAAATGCACATCCGTATTGGCGGTGAGCTCGGTGCATGACACACAGTCCGGTATGTCAACGAGCTGTTTACCGCTTCCGAAGCCGAACTCGTGTATCATTACGCCGTTTCCTTGGCCTTTTTCATCTGCTCGAGCGCCCTTGCGAGCTGATCGGGGCACGACGTGGGCTTCATGCCGCAGTGTATGCCCTTAAACTTCTGTATCACATCATCGACCTTCATGCCTACGACTATGCGCGATATGCCGTTGAGATTGCCGTTGCAGCCCCCGGTATATTCAACCCTTTTGATTATATCGTCATCGTCGGTCTCGATCTGTATCTGTGACGAACATGTGCCTATAGTTTTATACGTATATTTCATAGCGGCCTCCCGTAAAATATTATATGTCCTATTATTTCGGACTCTTGTGACATTATACACGAATAAGCGTCTGTCTGCAAACAGTACAATTGCATATCGGACGATTCGGATGTATAATGAGCGGCGGTCTTCAGCCGTAAAATGAGCCGCCGGAAGGCGGGACAGGGAAGAGGTTCTGATATATGCCGTATGACGGGATAGTGCTCAGCGGCGCAGTCTGGGAAGCAGGCGGGCTGCTGGCCGGAGGCAGGATAGAAAAGGTATTTCAGACAGGGCGGTACGAAATAATACTGCTCTGTCATTCGCGTTCCGAAAAATACCGGCTCCTCATGAGCGCGGACCCCGAGAACCCGAGGATGCACCTTACCAAGAGCAAAAAAGAGAATCCCCTTACCGCGCCGCCCTTTTCAATGGTGCTGAGAAAGCATATACAGGGCGGCAAGATAGTCTCCGTGACACAGGAGGGCTATGACAGGATAGTAACGGTGACGATAGACACATACAATGAAATGGGCGACCCCGTGCGCAAAAAGCTCATAACGGAGATAATGGGCAAATACAGCAATATAATACTCACATCCGAAAACGGCACTATATTTGATTCCATAAGGCATGTAGACAGCGATATGAGCTCGGTAAGAGAAGTGATGCCGGGAAGGCCGTACATTTTACCCCCGCCGCAAAATAAAATAAACCCGGAGGATTTTACCGGGATGAACATGAACGAAACGGGTGAAATGCCCGCCCACAAGGCGATACTGAGCACGATATCCGGCTTCAGTCCGCTCCTTTGCAGGGCGATATGCGAAAGCGCGGGGTTAGAGCCGTCCGTTAAAATATCAAGCCTCACGGCGTCCGAAGCGGAAGCCCTCAATGAACAGATACGATTTTGCTGCAAAGATATAGCAGACAGAAGATACACGCCCGCGATAATAAACGGAGGACGGGATTTCCACTGCGTTTCGGCCGTGTGTAAAACGCGCACGCACAGCACCGTAAACCTGATGCTCGACGAGTATTTCACAAGGAAGGATACGAAGGACCGACTCGACCAGAAGCGCGCGTCGGTCATGAAATATATAAATGCCGCCATGGAAAAATGCCGCCGTAAGATGCAGATACACCGGGATACGATGAACGAAACAAAGGATTATGAGGATTACAGACGTACCGGCGAGCTGCTCACCGCAAATATGTACGGATATCCCGAGTATGCCGGCAGCGTGAAAGCCGTAGATTACGGCGCGGAAGGAATGCCCGAGGTCGTAATAAAGCTGGATGAGAGCAGGAGCGTTTCACAGAACGCGCAGATGTATTTCAAAAAATACCGTAAAAATCGCAGCGCATACGAAAATGCCGTCAGGCATGAAAAAGAGTGCCGGGACGAGCTTGAATATCTCGAGAGCGCGGCGGTGATGCTCGAAAACGATACCGAAATGAGCGATATAGAAGAGGCAAGACTCGAGCTTTCGCGGCAGGGATATATAAGATCGGGCACGGGATCGAAGGACGGGGGCGGGAGCAGAGGCAAGAACCGCGCGCAGGAGCGGGAGCCGTCATCGCCCAGGACATTTATGACAGACGACGGCTACGAGATACTGGTAGGCAAAAACAATATGCAGAACGAAAAGCTCACACTGAGGACAGCAAAGCCGGACGACGTGTGGCTGCATGTTAAAAATTCGCCCGGCTCGCACGTCATACTGAGGGCATCCGAACACGGAGGCAGCCTTACGGCCCATGCGGTCGAATGCGCGGCGGCGCTGGCCGCGTATTACAGCAGCGCGTCAAAGTCAACAAAGGCGGACGTGGATTACACGCGCGTGAAACATGTGCGCAAGATACCCGGCGGCAGGCCGGGGGCCGTTAATTATGTGAATTATAAGACGGTCACGGTGAAGCCGTCCCTTATAAACGAAAATGGACAGGCTTGAATACACCGCCTCGGAGCGCGATGAGGGCAGGGAAGTACAGTATATACTTAAAGAAAGACTCAGGCTCTCTTCCGGCATGATAAAGACTCTTAAATACAATGAGGGCATACTCCTTGACGGCGCCTGTGTGAGAGGCACCGCGCGCGTTAAGGCCGGGCAGAATATAACGGCGCTCCTTAACTGCAAGAAGAGCGTACCCGATATAAAACCCGAAGAATATCCGCTGGACATACTGTACGAGGATGACGCGCTCATAGCCGTGAACAAGCCCGCGGGCACCGTTATGCACCCCACATGCCGGCATCAGACAGGCACCCTCACGAATTACGTGCTCTGC
>CANQOI010000070.1 GCA_947625435.1 uncultured Clostridia bacterium
CTTGAACAGGCGACCTCTTGCACCCCAAGCAAGCACTCTAGCCAAACTGAGCTACACCCCGAAAACGTTATGTATGTTATCACATCGGAATACGATAGTCAATAACGAATTTATGCTCTTTTGAAATACGTGGCACGCGGCGTACAGCAGCGCACATAAAGACGGGCCCGAAAACGCTTTCAGATCAAACGTTTGCGAGCCCGTCAGGGTCTGGTGCCGATGGCCGGACTCGAACCGGCACGGATCGCTCCGCGTGATTTTGAGTCACGTGCGTCTGCCAATTTCGCCACATCGGCGGCACTGCGGGACATTATACAATGAAAGCGTGCCAGGCGCAAGTTATTTTTGAGTCGGGGATTTACTTGCGCAGAAAGTTCTGATAAAATTTCAAGAAAGGGATTTAATAAATAATTTATAAGAGGTGTTCAAAATGAGTGAAATAAAAACAGGAAGCGACGGCAGCCGGTATATTCCGTATGAGGAGAGAACAGGTAATGAAAGCATAGTATATTTTACGCGCGAACTGTCTCCCGAGGGCATATCGAAATTGTATGACAGGATCAAAGGGCATATCCGCGGCAGGGTGGCCGTCAAGCTTCATACCGGCGAACCTCACGGACCGAATATCATACCGCCGGAGTGGGTCAGATCGTTCATGGAGGAGAAACTGCCGGGCGCGTCCGTGATAGAGACGAATACATTTTACGAGGGTAACCGATATACCACGGAGGAGCACCGTAAAACGCTTGAGGTGAACGGTTGGACCGAATTCACCGACGTGGATATAACTGACGAATACGGTACGGCGGAGCTGCCTGTAAAAGGCGGCAAGTGGTTCAGTGAAATGTCCGTGGGAAGATCACTGCCGGGTTATGACTCGCTGGTGGTGCTCACTCATTTTAAGGGTCACACCATGGGCGGCTTCGGCGGATCGAATAAAAATATCGGTATAGGCTGCGCTGACGGCCGCATCGGCAAAGGCATGATACATGCGAAGAACGGAAATGATTGGGGAGTGGATAAGGAAGAGCTAATGGAGAAGATCACGGAATCCACGAAAGCCGTCATAGATCATTTCGGCCGGAATGCGGTGTATATAAATGTCATGCGCAATATGTCGGTTTCGTGTGACTGTGAGGGCGTGGATGCGGCTCCGGTAACGACGCCGAATGTGGGAATACTCGCAAGCACGGACATTCTGGCCGCCGACCAGGCAAGCGTTGATATGATATACGCCATGAAAGATGAAGATAACCGCGATCTTGTGAAACGTATCGAATCGCGCCACGGCATCAGGCAGCTTTCATACATGAAGGAGCTGGGCATGGGAAATGACAGGTATGTCCTGATAGACACGGACAACGGAGATAAGCGTATAGTCGCAGGCGACGCCGTGGAAGGTGTTGTGCCGTTCAGAGCGTGATCATTACAGGAGCTGATGATATGGTTAAAATATATCCTTTCCCGGACGGTGAAATTCCCTCCTGTCTGTATAACGTTCAGGCAGACGGCATGGACATTTCGGTACACAGGTGCAGAGTGTCGGCCATGCCGTATAATATGACGTGGCCCGGCCACCAGAGAACGCCGGATCAGACGGAAGAGGCCGCTTTTGTGACATTCGGCACTGACGGAGCAGTAAAGCTTGCTGTGAAGGCAGCAAAGCCGTATGAGGATTATAGGGTCAGGCCGCTTTCCGCAAATGTCAGGACCCGTAAAATGCCGGACGGAGCATTACAGCTTGATATTCCCGGCCCCGGCTTCTATACTCTTGAGCTTGACGGGCAGCATAACGCGCTGCACATATTCGCGGACAGGATAGAGGATCAAGGCGAAGGCCCGGGCGCATTGTGCGGAGATGTTATGAGATTCGGCCCGGGCGTGCACAGGCCGGGACTCATAGAGGTTCACAGCGGTCAGACGGTAGTGATAGATGCCGGAGCCGTTGTTTACGGAGCGATAGTGGGCAGACAGGTCCGGAATGTCAGAATATGCGGCTTCGGCATACTCGACAATTCATGGGAGGAGAGGGACGACGGAAGCTGCATAGGAGTGAACGGATGCTTTAAATTTTACGACAGTGATAATATAACTGTTGAAAATATAGTCATGAGAGACTCCTGTACGTGGTGTGCGACGCTTTTCCGCTGCACGAATGTACTCTTTGAAGGTGTTAAAACGGTAGGCATGTACCGTTATAATTCTGACGGCATTGATTTTGTAAACAGCAGTAACTGCATGATAAAGAGATGCTTCCTCAGAAACTTCGACGATGTCGTCGTGCTGAAGGGTCTTAAAGGCTGGGATGATAGGAATGTGGAAAATATTTTTGTCCAGGACTGTGTGCTGTGGTGCGATTGGGGACGCGCTCTTGAGATAGGTGCGGAAACATGCGCGGATGAGTACAGGAACATCATATTTGAAGATTGCGACATAATACACGGTGACTGTATACTCATGGATCTGCAGAACGGTGACCGCGCGAATGTGCACGGAGTGAGATTTGAACGGATCAATTGCGAATATTCAAAATATCAGATGAGGCCCGTTTATCAGACAGACGAGGAAGCTCCTTATGCGCCGGGAGATGGACTTTTCGTGCCGCTCCTGTTCAAGGCTCACCTGTACTGCGGTCTGTGGTCGGACGATTATCTTTTAGGTGAGAATCACGATGTTGAACTTAAGGATATACATATATTGGCAGACGAGGGCATTCCGGTACCTGAGATATGTCTACAGGGCGCGGATGAGTCGCACCGCACATACGATATACGCATTTCCGGCCTTTATATGAACGGAAAGCCTGTGCTTTCCGAAGAGCTGAATCTGAACATAGGGAATTTTGCCGAGGCGCCGGAGTATATTAAATGATGAGGCCTACAAGATATTTTTTAATACAACGGGGTACATAGGAGATATAAGCCGCGATCAGCGGGAACTCCTGAGATACATGAACAGCACGTCGGCATACGACGCACGGAATACAGACGTGGAGCTCATAAAGGAGATAGAAAAGGCTGTTGAAATGACCAAGAGGTCGGAATGGAGGCACGACGAAGCTGCTGCACTCTGCCGATCTTTCTGCGCTTTACACACCGCAACCGCAGGTTGACAGATTTCAAGCCGCTGTTTGGTAGACTGCAACCAAAAGAAAAGCTATGATTCTCCCGGCGGCAGGCAGACAAGGCCGCGTATAAATTCTAAGCGGAGGAAACGGCAATGATCTTAGCAGACAAGATAATGAATTTAAGGAAAAAGAACGGCTGGTCGCAGGAGGAACTGGCAGAGAAAATGCATGTATCGAGGCAGGCGGTCTCTAAATGGGAAGGAGCGCAGACCGTTCCGGATTTAGAAAAAGTATTGGCGCTCAGCAGGCTGTTCGGCGTTACGACGGATTATCTGCTAAAGGATGAGATTGAAAACGAAGAATTTACGGACGAAGCGGAATCGGCGTCTGTAAAACGGATCTCACTCGCCCTCGCCGGCGAATTTCTGGAGTGGAGACGCATTGCGGCGGCGCGCATTGCAGCGGCAACATTCTTATGTATCGTCGCTGTGATCCCGCTGCTTCTTTTGGCGGCTGCAGCTGAAGCGCCCGGACATTTCATTTCCGAAAATATCGCCGCAGGCGCGGGTCTTACGGTTTTACTTATGTTTGTAGCCGCAGCCGTGGCGATCTTCGTTTCATGCAGACTGAAAAATGCTCCCTTTGAGTTTATAGACAGGGAGCCCTTTGAAACGGAGTACGGCGTGGAGGGGATGGTAAAGGAAACGCAGAAAGCGTACCGGGCAGCCTACGCGAAATACAATATCATCGCCGTCTGTCTGTGTGTTCTTGCACCTGTACCGCTCTTTGTAGGCGCCGTCACGGAAAACGAATCTTTCACGGTGATAATGCTGACTGTCACGCTGCTCCTGGCCGGGCTCGGCTCCGCTCTTTTTATATTCGCAGGTGTCCGACGGGCGAGCATGCAGAAGCTTTTGAAGGAGGGCGACTATGCCGAACGGGATAAGAAAACCCGAATCAAGGAAACGGTTTCAAGTGTATATTGGCTATGCGCCGCCGCTGCCTATCTCGGCTGGAGCTTTATGACCAGCGATTGGGATATCACATGGGTAGTCTGGCCTGTTGCGGGAATCCTGTTCGCAGCCTTAATGTGCCTGTGCAACCTGCTCACGGATCGGGACGCCGAATGATGACTATAGCGTTATTTGCTTTACAGAAAGGAAGCCTCTTTGCGGGAGATCAAACGGTGAAATGAACAGGAAAGGGTGTGAAGCATGGAATTTCACGGTGTAAGGTTAATAAATATTGACCTGCTCGGACTTAGTCAAATATATCTTAGTGCAGATAAGATTGCGTCAGTAATGAAATGGTTTGATCCACAGCGCATGGACAATTTTCACCCTTTGACGGTTCATGATTTCGGAAATAATATATATACACTTACCGACGGCCATACAAGAACATATGTTGCATATAAAAACGGTGTTTCTTTTTTACCCGCGGTCTATGATAATGATGATATTGTTACGAACCGGATTGGGCAAATGCTGTATAAGGCGGATATTGATTGGTGCAGGAGGTTCAAAATAACTCATATAAAACATTTGGAAAATCGTATCTTGAATAAAAGTGACTATCAGAAGTTATGGAAGGAACGGTGCGACAGAAGTTATAATCTGTTTAGCAAAGCCTCAGATAATGAACGTATACAGCTACAGCGTTTAGCTCCGGATTTATTTTTATATGGAGCGTCGTATGACATGGCGGTATTATATTTTGAAAATGAAACTGGTGAATTGTTTCGATACAAAGACAATATGCTCTCAAAGGAATGCATGGTGGGGGAATGTTATGAATGATCTTGTACAAATCAGTCATGAAACGATGGTATTCATGCGGGGGAAATATCATCTTGATGAAATCGGAGACGGAAAAATGAACTGAAATTCAAGCAGGGACAAAAAACTATCCTGACCGTATACACGCATCACTATTATCATGATTCAAAAACGTATCATGACGGAAAATGGATGTTTATTGACGTAACGACGCTAAAGCAGCTTGAAGAAGTCAAGCGATTGATCCTGATAAAGAAGAAACCTAACCGTAAGCCATTTCCGAGAGATAGTGCCGTTTATTCTAAATGCGGGCAACGCTGTGACTTGTGTGTGCATTATTACGGTATTTACTTCATCCTGTCCGAAGGGGATTGTCCGGTATACAGAAGAAAGTGTGTTGCCGATGTGATAGTCGCCATGTTGGAAAACCTGCGGTCGGTCTTTCAGCAAATGGCGGTTTTCCCGTATGTAATCAATGAATGCCTGCCCATTTTCATAATGGATCGGACATTCCTTATATTTCCGGATTCTGCTGTCCATCTTCCTATTGAAACGGCTTCCCCAATCCTCCTGTGTTTCAGGGGACGGTATCGAATGGATTTTACGTAAAATGTGTCCGGCTTCTACCCCATATAAATACTGCTCGGTATCCGTCAGGGAGGGGATAACACTCTCTGCGTCATCCCCGTCAATCCATATTTGAACCTTGTTATGCCAATATTTCTTTCACCATGCGCATTTTCTCCTTCGCTGACTCGGATGTGAGCGGAAGCTTCTGGCCTGCTGTGAGTATTTTCTCGTTTTCAAAATATTCCAGGCATGCGTACAATGTTTCACCGTAAAGACGGATGCTGTCGCGCAGTGCGTCGGCGAGTTCCTGCCCACACAGAATATTTGACATGACAAGATGATACTCCCGGCACACGGAAAAAGGCGGGAGCATTTCCACATAAAAACGCGCTTTTTCTGTATCGCCTTTCGTATAGTACCGATAGACCAGATCGCGGCAAACTTTTGCGCGCAGCTCTGTGTCGGAGCTGATTTCAAGTATCTTGTGATACATCGCGATCGCCTCGTCATAATACTCGTATGAGCCGGTCAACGATAACGTA
>CANQOI010000071.1 GCA_947625435.1 uncultured Clostridia bacterium
CAAAGTGGTCGGAACGCCTGTATTTACTGGCGATTCGGCCACTTTACTTTTCTGTAACTGTCAAAGACGGGATTATAGCATATGCTCACATTCCTTTCAATCGGTTTTGCCGCAGGCGCGGCGAAGGGCCGCGCCCCTGCCCGCGCGGTACGGCGCGGTATTTTACAGGTATTTTTTCGCATATGCGTTCATATAATCATATAAACGCAGGCTTGTCACACAGGGAGGTATCGGCATATGGAGCGCGTTAAATCAAAGTTCGGGAGTCGGTTCAGGCTGATCGCATGCGCCTTTATTATTTCGGCGGCCGCAGCGTATATTCTGTCCGCATACATATCGGTTATAACGGAAGCCGAGGATGATCTCACAGGCATTCCTCCTTCGGTGAGCGGAGCGCCGGATATTTTAAGTGAAGATGACGTGTCGGATAAGATCAGGTCGGCCGTTATGGAAAATATGGGTATGACGCGCGAAAGCGCGGATGCTGCGCTGCCGGTCAGGCCCGACGTATCAGCCGCATACAGCGCGGTGCTCGACATTCAGACTGACAGGCTGCTGTATGACAAAGCGTCCGACGTAAGGACGCCCATGGCCAGCACCACCAAGATCATGACTTTCATTGTGGCGTACGACGAGTGCAGCGACATTAACGAGACTGTCACCGTTAGCCGCGCCGCCGCGGGCACTCCGGGTTCTTCCATGCACCTTGCCGAGGGCGAGACCATAACTCTTCACGATCTTCTTTTCGGTCTGCTCATGAATTCGGGAAATGACGCGGCTGTCGCCATAGCAGAGCATATAGGCGGCAGCATTGAGGATTTCTGCGAGCTCATGAACGACAGGGCGGCTGAAATAGGCGCCTGCGATACGTGCTTTAAAACTCCCCACGGGCTTGACACCGAAGGACATTTCACCACTGCGTACGATCTTGCTCTGATCGCCGCGGAAGCGTACAGATACCCTCTTTTTCGTGAAATAACGGGTACCGGCACCGTGACTCTCGGCGGCCATTTTCTCAAGAACACTAATCCTCTTCTCGGAAAATACGAGGGCGTTGCGGGAGGCAAGACGGGCTATACGGACGACGCCGGAAGATGTCTTGTTTTCTTTATCGACACTCCCGATGTAAAGGCGGTCGCAGTGCTGCTCGGCTGTCCGTCGTCTTCGGAGCGCGTCAGCGACGGCGTTAAGCTGCTCGATTATACTACGGACAATTTCCGCACTTACACGCTCTTAAAGCGGGGTTATACTGTTGAGAGCTTTGCCGTTTCCAAGGGCAGGAACCTCAGTGTGGACGCCGTTATAGATTCCGACTTATGCGCGACTCTCACTGAAAATGAAGCTTCGGATATGTCTGTAAGATACGACCGTGCTTCGCCTTTTGTTTCAAGCGAAGGCTTCCCGCTCGTTCCGGCGCCGGTGCTTTATTCGGACATTCTCGGCACTGTGTGCATCTCTTTCGGGAGTACGTACTCCGTCAGTATCAGCGCCTGCGCCGACATGTCCGTTCTTCGTAAAACGTATTCCGATCATCTTTCCGATATGCTTAAAATGCTTCCGTATGTTATAATGTGACCGGTGATATTTTATGGATGATCTTAAGGATAATTCTAACCCGCGCAAGAGCAGGATATGGGAGCTGGACGCATTCAGGGGGCTGTTCATCATATGCATGGTGGCGGTGCATGCCGTTGTGGACTTACAGATGGCGGGCATTATGAGCGACGACGCCCCTCCCGCTGTTTTCAATATAATAAAGGACTACGGAGGCATACTGTTCATTCTCATTTCGGGCATATGTGTAACGCTCGGATCGCGCTGCTTTAAAAGGGGAGCTGTCGTATTTGCCTGCGGCATGGTCGTGACGGGCGTCACTTACGCCATGTATGCGATAGACCCGGCAAATGAGGTGATGCTGATACATTTCGGCGTTCTGCACATGCTCGGGCTCAGCATGATGATATATCCCTTATTTAAGAGTCTGCCCGCATGGGGCAGCGCAGTCTGCGGAGCGGTCCTGATATTACTCGGCTATGCCGTGCAGAGCCTCCGCTCGGATTTCCCTCTCGCAATTGTCATAGGTATCATTCCGAAAGGCTATTATGCCGCGGATTATTTTCCCATGCTGCCGTATTTCGGTTGGTTCCTGGCAGGCAGCGCCCTTGGGCGTATTTTATACAAAAACAGGAGGTCGCTCATACCGCGTTTCCCGTATGATTCTCCTCCCGTGAGATTTCTCCGCTTCTGCGGAAGGCATTCTCTCTGGATTTATATGCTCCACCAGCCTGTCGTTTACGGGGCGGTCATGCTGATCTGTTACGCATTTTATAGATGAGCATACATATAAATGCCGCTGCGGGGAATACGGCGGACACGGCCAGACCCATTACGAGTCCTTTGCTGTCTGCTATCGCTCCCATTATCCAGGGCCCGAACACGCCTCCGAGGTCGCCTGCGACCGCGAGATACGCAAAGAGCCAGGCGCCCGCCTCCGGGAATCTGTCGGCGGCGAGCACAAGTGTTCCGGGCCACAGCATTCCCACCGCGAAGCCTGTAAGAGCGCAGAATATCAGAGATATCACGGGCACTGATGACACTGCTACCGCTATGTAGCACACTGCCGCGCCTACCGTGCCCAGCATCATATATGTGCTGAGTTTTATTTTTTTGTCGAGTGCGGCGGATGCCATGCGGCAAAGTCCCAGCATTACCGCGAACATGCTCATTCCGGCTATATCGCCCACGAGCTTATCAAGTCCCGCTGCTTCTTCGAGGAATGCGGAGCTCCACTGCGTCATCACTGATTCCGCGCAGCTTCCGAAAAATATCATGGCAAGGAACAGTATGAATGTGGGCTTTAAGAATATTCCGAAGCTTCCCGCCGTGCTCTCTTCGCTCGGCTTCTGTTCGGGCACGGGCATTATGCATGAGAGTATGAAGCCCGCCACCGGCACTATGAGCCATCCGGTCACTATATAGTTCCAGTTGTTTTTCCCTATGAGCGACAGCGACAGTGTCGACACGACTACGGTGAGCACGACTCCCCACGCGTAAAATGAATGCAGTATGGCCATGTTCTTGCCTTTTGCCTTATCGGGCAGTGCGTGTATGAGCGGACTTATCGTTATTTCCATGAGTCCGCCGCCTATTGAATATATCACTGTTCCTATCACTATCCATGTATACGGATCGCCCAGTCTTCCCGGGGCCCACGCGAATATCACGTACCCTATAAACGCGGTCACTGCGGAAAGCTGCAGGGATATCCTGTATCCGTGTCTGTCCGTAAGCTTGCTGAGAACTAAATCCACTATGAGCTGTGTCGCGAAGTTCACTGACGCAAGTGTTCCGAGCTTCATGTATGTCAGTCCGTACTGCTCCATGAGGGGCACAAACAGTATGGGCGTCAGGTTGAGCAGCGTGCCCTGCAATACATAGAATAAGTAGCATGTGTATTTTGTTATTTTATAATTTTTCGTATCATTGCACGTTTCTTTACACGTCATGTCGAATTCCTTCCGTTTTCGTTTTACGTTTTACGTATAGCGTTCTGCGTTCTGCGTTTTGCGTCCTTCGCGTGCGGCGCGCGCTCTGCGCAAGGTGCAATTTTAAATATAAAATAATTCAATGTCAATCGGCCGCCGTGCCCTGAATTGAAATTATTGCTTTTTAATGATATTATATGCAGCGTTTTACAGATGCGATAAACGGGAGTGAAATACAATGAAGCTTATGAAGATCGACACTCACACTCACTGCCTTGAGGTGAGCAGATGTGCGGAACACACGCCGGAGGAGCTGCCGGCACTTTTCAAAAAAGCGGGTTTTGACGCTTTTGTTCTCACGAATCACTGTTTTCCGGGTCATCTTGAGTATTTCGGGCATGACAGCCGCGTTCAGATAAAAGCATATATCGATACATACCGCGCCGCCGCAAAAGCGGGACGTGAAATAGGCATCAAGGTGTTTTTCGGATGTGAGATAAGGCTCATAAATGTTGAGCACACGCCGGAATTTCTTCTTTTCGGCATTACGGAAAATGAATTTGAAAGGAGTTTTCCTCTGTATACGCTCACGCAGCGCGAGCTTTTTGATTACTGCAATGAAAACAGGCTGCTCATGTACCAGGCTCATCCCTTCAGGATAGAGCAGGGTCATCACCTTGCGGATCTTTCTTACATGCACGGTCTTGAGGTATACAACGGCCATCCCCGCTTTGACCCGCGTTTCTATCAGCTGCGCGCTTTTGCAAAAAGCTGCGGACTCGGCATGAGCGCGGGAAGCGATTTTCATTATGCTCCTCAGGCAGGAAACTGCGGCATGCTCGCAGACGCCTCTGTTGAAAGCTCCGAGGATCTCCGCGATTATATGCTCGAATGTCAGCCGAGGCTTTTTTCAAGAGACGGTGAGCTTGAACTGTGAAAAAAGCGCTTCGCTGCCTTTTGTGCCGTAAAGGCTCAGGCCGAAGCGCCGTTTTTTTGTTTTGTTTTTGTTTTGCTTTTTGTTTTGCTCTTACTTTTATTTTTTCTTTTTCTTCACAATGATCACGCATACCGCTGCCGCGATCACAACAACGATGACAGCCGCTATGATCACCCATGTGAGGCTTCCGCCTCCGTCGCTGCCGTCTGTTTTGTCCGTGCCGGGCGCGCCGTTTGTTCCGTTTGACGCCGCCGGAGTAGCTTTGGAAGCGGATTCCGTACTCACAGTACTGTTCGCACTTGCTGTGCTGTCGGCACCTGCGGTACTGTCAGCGTTTGCGTCCGGTGTCGCCGTCTCCTCAGGAGTCGGGGCAGGCGTTTCCTTTGCGGGAGTGTTCAGTCCCTCTTCTTTTATTGAACGGTAGGAGTCCGCGTTTGCCTTCCCTGTGAAGATCAGTCCGCCGGTCATCACTGTAGGATCTCCGTCCGTAGGATCGAAGCTCATGCCGAAATTATCTATGATGGCCGCATCCTCGCTGCATGCAAATTCCGTTTCTTCGCTTCCGGGCTGCACCGTCAGTCCGCATCTGCCCATAGAGACCGATATGACGAGCACATATTTTCCGGCCGGCACGGGATCGTCTTCCTCAAAAAGGACTTCGAAGCCGCTGGGGTTTGCCTCCGGAAATTCTGCCGTTCCGAAAACTATCTCTTCTCCTTCTTCTATCGAGTCCTCGACGCTGCCGTTGTATGTATACAGAGCATAGTCGGCGGTCGAACCTGCCGATGCCCATGCTGTCATCACAAATCCCACAAAACCTGTATTTGTATTAAATGCCTGGGCAAAATACTGCCCGGGATCTATCCACAATCCTGCGGCGCTTCCGAAGCCCCCTATGCTCGAGCCCGGGAATGCCACATTCGTTGTATCATCCCCGTCGGAAGCATATATCGGCAGGATCATCGCGCACGCCAATACCAAAGCCAAAAATACCGCTAAAATCTTTCTCATAATTGCACCTCCGAGTATCATAGCGTAGTGCCTTAAGCATACACATTTTAAGAGCGAAAGTCAATGAGCTGTGTCACGCGGTGATGTTCTTCTGTGTCACGCAGTGATGTTCTTCTGCGCCATGTATTCAGAAGCCTTCTCCTTTGTCAGATTGAACTTCTGTGTTATCCTGACAAGTATCTTATCCTCCGGCATCCCGACCTCTCTGAACGCGTCGATCGCCCCGTTTATGAGGCCTATGGTCCTGCCCTGCTCCCGTGCTTCCGTCTCGATCTGATCAAGTATATTAAGCATATTCTCGCCTCCTGCGTTTTTCTCCTTCACGTCCCGCACCTTCTGTGCT
>CANQOI010000072.1 GCA_947625435.1 uncultured Clostridia bacterium
AGAAAAATGCGCAATTACGATAAAAGTAGAAATTAGCTGACTACGGAAAAATCATAGTACTTCGTCGGAAGACGGGTCACTTACGCCGATGTAAACGGAGACGGAACCGTGGACACAAAGGATGCGACACTTATGCTGCAATATATCGCAGGTTGGTTTGACACTTTCCCGAACGGATAAAGGCAGTCTGACATTACAGGCGCGGGCAAAAATTTTTTAATAATGTATTGACAATTAATAAATTATAAATATAATTAGCTTTACATTACGAGACCTTGTTGTGATCGGCAGATCATATATGAGGTCATCTCATCAGGAGGTAAGTAGAATGAAAAAGCTGATTGTATTAGTAATGGCAGTAGCGCTTGTTGTTTCTATGAGCATGCTTTCAGTATTTGCAGCAACAGAAGCACTGCCGATCGACGGAGACACTCTCCGCGAGGTAAACGACGCTCAAGATGTTCCTGAAGACCAAAGCGGAATGGCGGGACCTTCATGGAGTCAGGTGGGTCAGTGGTATAACGGCAAAGGCGGACCCGATGACTGGCTTGTTCCTTTCTCAACAGAGGACTGGAGTGCCGCAGGCGTTACAGGCGACACACATCTTATATTCATGAACTACACAAACTTCATAAGAGTATCCAAGAATATAGATTTCAGTAAATATTCTAGGATGTATGTTACTTATTCCGCCGCAGGAGATATAACGGACAACGAACTGGGCTTCTTCTCAAAGGCTACGGATTACGGTCACGGTGAGACCAAGACTACGGACAATCTCTTAGTTTCCGTTCCGCTCGAGTCCGATTACGAAGGCTATCTGCAGACAGATATAGAGGAAGGGATCGATGAAGATACTCCTACAAATCCTATGGGATGGCAGTCGTTCAATACCGTTGAAGTAGACGTGAGCAGCATCACTTACTCGGGCGAGCTTTATGCTTCATATTACATGGCTCAGCCTAACGGTATATGCGTTCTTTCGATAGAGTTCGAACTGGCTGAAGGCGGCTCGAGCACCGGCGACCAGGGCAATACCGGAGATCAGGGCAATACAGGCGATCAGGGTAATACCGGAGATCAGGGCAACACCGGCGACCAGGGCGGCAATGCCAACACCGCTGACGGATTCTCAGTAATTCTCATGATAGCTGCAGCTGCTATGGCAGTTACGGTTATACTCAGAAAGAGAGCTTATTGATCGCTATCCGTTATGAGGATTAAGTTATAGATCAGAATAAGCTGTTTACGGCTTTTGAGAGCGGCTGCTCTCGATGGGCTCCGGCGCGCGGAATACCGTGCCGGAGCTTTTTCACGCCCTTTGAATGCAAAAATTTTAAATATTTGGTTATATAATACGTTATATATATTTATTGCTGTCATTTTTCATGTGTGATATACTTTTCGCAATCGCGGATATATTTTCCGCGCGGGTAATAAATTTTACAATATTTATTACAAATCGATAACGTAGGAGTGTTGTGAAGTTATGAAGATCCTTCAAAAAGTTTTGGATGACTGCAAAAAGCGAAATCCGAATGAGCCTGAATTTCATCAGGCGGTGACAGAAGTGTTGGAGTCTCTTGAACCGGTTGCCGAGAAGCATCCGGAGTGGGTAGAGGCAGGTATATTTGACAGGATAGTTGAGCCTGAAAGACAGATAATGTTCCGTGTGGCATGGATTGACGATAACAACAAGGTTCAGGTGAACAGAGGCTACCGCGTGCAGTTCAACAGCGCGATAGGACCGTATAAAGGCGGACTCCGTTTTCATCCGTCGGTAAATCTGGGTATCATCAAATTTCTCGGATTTGAACAGATCTTGAAGAATTCGCTGACAGGACTTCCCATTGGCGGAGCAAAGGGCGGAAGCGATTTTGATCCTAAGGGCAAATCAGATGCCGAGGTCATGAGATTCTGCCAGAGCTTCATGACGGAGCTTTACAGACATATAGGCGAGGACACGGACGTTCCCGCAGGAGACATAGGTGTCGGCGGACGTGAGATAGGTTATCTTTACGGCCAGTATAAGAGGATAAGAAATAATTTCACCGGAGTGCTCACGGGAAAGGGTATTCCGTGGGGCGGCAGTCTTGCGAGAAAGGAAGCTACCGGTTACGGCTTATGTTATTTCATGGACGCAGCCATGAAGGACGCGGGAAGCTCATTTGATGGCAAGACAGTCATAGTTTCGGGTTCCGGAAATGTTGCTATCTATGCCGCGGAGAAGGCTACTGAGCTCGGCGGTAAGGTAGTGGCCATGAGCGACTCAAACGGATACGTTTACGATAAGAACGGTATCGATCTCGATCTTGTCAAGCAGCTTAAGGAAGTCGAAAGAAAGCGCATAAAAGAATATGTGAACGTTCATAAGGACGCCGAATACAAGGAAGGCTGCAAGGGCATATGGACTATACCGTGCGATATAGCGCTCCCGTGCGCGACTCAGAACGAAATAGATGAAGGATCGGCTAAGATACTCGTGGCGAACGGATGCAAGGCAGTAGGCGAAGGAGCAAACATGCCGTCTACGCCCGAGGCGATCGCCGTATATCAGGAAAACGGCCTGCTCTTCGGACCCGCAAAGGCCGCCAACGCCGGCGGAGTCGCCACTTCCGCTCTTGAAATGTGCCAGAACAGCATGCGTTACGCATGGACATTTGAAGAGGTAGACGCAAAGCTCAAGCAGATAATGGTCGACATATACCACAACGCGAGCAAGGCCGCGGAAGCTTACGGTCACAAGGGCGATCTTGTGATGGGAGCTAATATTGCGGGCTTTGAGAAGGTCGCTCAGAGTATGTACGACCAGGGAATAGCATACTGACGCACCGATCAGAGAGCCTTTACGGCTTTTGCGATATCGGCATACATGTAAAATGAGCCGAGAGCGCATATTATATCCGGACTCTGTCCGGGGCGCGCAGCCCGTTGATCTGTAATATAATCATAGGCTGCGCGTACACCGTCGCCGGGGGCGCCGCAAGAGATTGCGGCGCCCTCTTTTTTTCGGTTGATCTTATGTGCCAGCTCGTCAGAAGACATCGCGCGCGGATTGTCCGGGCGCACTGTGAATATTTTACGCGTGTAGGGCAGCAGTATGTCGATCATGGAATCCACGTCCTTGTCGGCCATGACTCCGAGCACGGCGACCGCCCTGCAGCCCGGAAAATGGTGCCCGAGTGTCGCGAGTGTTGCCTTTATCCCGTGAGGATTGTGCGCGCCGTCCGCTATTATGTACGGGTCGCGCCTCAGTATCTCGAACCTTCCCGGCCATTTTACGCGTGAAATTCCGTCGTAAACGGCACTGTCGGGTATCCTGAAGCGCCCTCTTGCCCGGAGAACGCTCAGCACCGTTATTACGAGCGCGGCATTGTAAACCTGATACGTGCCCGCAAGAGGCACGCGGACATTTTCCATGTGAATGTCCGGAGCGTGCGCGTCTATGTCGAACACGCTGCCGTCCGGTCCGCTTTCTTTCACATTTATGCCGCCGAGATCCGCGACTGTAAGATTTGCACCCTCGAGGGCGCATTTGTTCTTTATAACGTCCAGCGCCTTTGCGTCTCCGCCGTAGGATACGACGTCGCATCCCTGCTTGATTATGCCCGCCTTTGCGGACGCGATATCTTCGATCGTATTTCCGAGCTCTCTCGTGTGGTCGAGATCGAGAGCGGTTATGACGGCGGCCTCGGGAGTATCGATAACATTTGTGGAATCGAGAGTGCCGCCGAGCCCGACTTCGAGTATCACGACATCGCATTTCATGCGTTTGAAATATTCCATGCCTATTGCCGTGACCAGCTCGAATTCGGTGGGCTTGTCATTCATGGATTCCGCAAAACGGCTCACATATTCCGTTATATCGGCAAGATCTTCGTCGCTTATGGGCACGCCGTCATACTGTATGCGCTCATTGAAGCGCACTATGTACGGTGAAATGTAAAGCCCGGTCCTGTATCCCGCGCTCTGCATGACAGAGGCCAGCATGGCGCAGGTCGAGCCTTTGCCGTTCGTGCCGGCCACATGCACGAATCTGAGCTCTTTCTGGGGGTTCCCCATGAGCTCCAGCAGCTCCGTTATCCTCGCAAGTCCGAGCTTGCTCCCGCGCCAATATATCCCGTGTATGTATTCTAATGCTTCGCGGTAATCCATTTGTAAAATCCCTCCGATACGCAGATCAGCCCGCGCGCAGCATGGGCGCGCGCCTGTAGAGTATGTAAAGCACAAAGCTTTCGGCTATTGTAGTAAACAAATATATTGCGGCTCTCACAGACAGCAGTATCAAAAACGGCTGCGGAAAGAAATAATATATGCCTATCGTTTTTATGATGACGGAACCTATGAGGTGGGCTGTCCCCACGGACACAAACAGGCGCATATACAGTGAAATGCCTCCGCACAGCGAAGAACGCGCGCGCTCGTCAGAGCGCACGCGTTTTAACAGCATTTTACCGAACACGCCCGCGATGATACCTATCGCGGCGGCTCCCGCCGTTATTATGGGGTTTATGTTATATCCCACCAAAATGCAGCCTATAAGATCGGCCGTTATGCCTACGACGGCCCCGGCTATCGGACCGAAAGCGGTGCCAGCCAATATGACAGGCAGATTTTCAAAGCTTATACGGTAGCTGCCCGTAAGGTTAACGGCGAGATACTTGCCGAGTACTATGCTGAGAGCCGTGAAAAGCGCCAGCAATGTGATCGTTTTTGTTTTGTTCATAAAAAAACTCCCTTTCATATGTTATGTAAGAAAAGAGAGCATCATCGGTATGTTGTCTGAAAATATAAGATTTCGGACACAGCGGATGTAATATTGCACCGCAAGCGCTGGCCGCCGTATAAAGGCTGCTCCGGCTCTTCGCCCGAAGGCTCTACTCCCATCCTTCGGTACTTAACGCGCAATACCTGCTCTGTTAAAATACATGCGATCCTTTTCGAACCGCACGCTGATTCTACTATGGGCGGCGGCACATGTCAAGCCGGATCGGGAAAATCGATCGGGGGC
>CANQOI010000073.1 GCA_947625435.1 uncultured Clostridia bacterium
GTCGATGATTTATTCCAAAACTGCATGCTCATTGACTGCTGAGTACTATGTTTTGAGTAAAACGTCGGAAGTCAGGTCTTATTGTAGCGGAAATAAGCTTAAAATACAATAGGAGCTGAAATATTATGGCGAAATATAGTGCAAACAAACAAACAAATTCAGAGCGACTTGATTCCCGCAGTCATATACGCTCGGTACTCAAGCAGCGGTCAGCGAGAGGAAAGTATTGAAGGACAGATCAGGGAATGCCGTGAATTTGCGGAAAAGAACGGCCTTAACATTATAGGCGAGTATGTGGACAAAGCATTGACCGGCCGGACGGACAAAAGACCTGACTTTCAGCGTATGCTGCGTGACAGTGAGCGCGGAGTATTCAAAGCAGTTATCTGTTGGAAAATGGACCGATTCGCCAGAAACAGATACGACTCGGCCTTGTATAAGTATAAACCGAAAAAAAACGGAGTACGGATATTTTATGCAAAAGAATCCATACCGGACGGACCTGAAGGAATAATCCTCGAGTCTGTCATGGAAGGATATGCAGAGTACTACAGCGAGAATCTTCGTCAGAATGTAAAGCGTGGATTTTACGACAGTGCTTTGGAATTAAAGGTATTAGGACATGTTCCGATCGGATATAAAAAGGCGCCGGACGGCCGCTTTGCTGTAGACCCTGATACTGCTCATATCGTCAAAAGGATCTTTGAAGAATATGCTGCCGGCATATCAGCAAAAGAGATCTGCCAGTCACTAAACAAAGAAGGATATCGTACCTCTCAAAAAGCTCTATTTAATAAAAACAGCCTTAGACGTATTCTTGAAAATAAAAAATACATTGGAATCTATGAATACGAGGATATACATGTGGAAAACGGAATACCTGCTATAATCGATAAGGAACTTTTTGACAAATGTCAAACCATGCTCGAAAGGCATCACAAGTCGCCTGCTGCTCAGCGCGATACAACATTTTTGCTTACCGCAAAACTGTTTTGCGGCCACTGCGGCGAGGCCATGACGGGCGACAGCGGGACAAGTCATACCGGAAAAGTGCATACTTACTACACCTGCAACGGGCGTAAGCAACATACTTGTGATAAGAAACGCGTAAGGAAAGAATGGATCGAGGATTTAATTATAGAACAATTGATAAAGCTGATACATTCCGATGAGTTTATAGATACAGTCGCCGACAGATGTGTTGAATATCAGGCACGGGAAAAAGATAACAGCGCCTTACAAGCGCTCGAAAATCGGCAAAAGGAAAATGAAAAAGCTATCGCCAATTTGATCAAAGCCATTGAAAACGGGATAGACTCTCCGTCCGTAAAGTCACGACTTGTCGCCTTAGAGGCCGAAAAAGCACAGATCGAGAAGGGAATGGCACAGCAGCTTATCAGAGAACCTGCGCTCGATCGGGAGCAGATTGTTTTTTTCCTGAAAGCTCTGAGAGACGGCGATGTCAACGATGATATGTATAAGGCCTTCTTAGTTGACACATTTTTAAATGCAGTGTATCTGTATGATGATAATAAGCTTGTTTTGGTACTTAATTACACAAAAAACAAATCAAAAGTCACTTTGGAACTGATAGAAAAAGAGATCGGCGATGGTGGCGGGGGTTCGTTATTTGCGCCGTTGAGTTCACCAGGACATGAAAGACCCCGATCTTGTCGGGGTCTTTCGGCATTTTTTGAAAGAGCTACTTCTATTTATATAAAGCTTTAAACTCTTCACGTTCGCGGATAGGATCAAAGCAGGCGTTATTATCCAGCATCCTGCGGAAATCATCAATATCCGTGACGGCCGAATCTGTTGCCTGTTTTTCTCCCGAAACATGATCAAACAGCGGAGCGGTAAAGCGGTAGCTGTCCTGCGTGCTGTATCCGACCGCTTTTTCCGCATTTTTTTTTGCCTTTTTCAGTTCCGCAATTGCTTCTTCAAAGCGTGATTCACGGCACAGTATCATGGCTTTTGAGGAAGAGTTATATTGCAGAGTATTATGATAGTGCTGGTAATTTCCATCCGGGAACAGAATGGCGAGTATCTTTTCGACAGCATCATATGCTTCAAGCGTCTTTGAGGCAAATGTCAATTGAAAAAGAAATCGGTTCAGATATTCCTCTGCGGTACTCTGGCAATGACGTATCTTTTCTTCGCCGTCAAGGCACCAGCAAACGGCCTCCGCCCTCTTGGTCTCATTTTCAATGCGCATGGCATACTCTTTAGCTTCATCTTTTCTTTCAAGCATGCATAGGGCCAAAACAATTCCGTATAAAGCACGGTCCAAAAGTTTCGGTTCCTTTGCATTGTCTGACACGATGCTGTAATGTGTCACCGAATTTTCGAGTAAGCTTTTACGTTCGGAATCGTCCCTGCTCAGAAATGCTACGCAGTATTCCGAGGAAGCGAGCCATTCGACATATTCCATATTGCCGGGATATTCCGCCGCCGCCCGAACGGCGATCCGGTAGTTTTTTTCTTTATCATCATGCTTCCAATACTCAAAAAATGCTTCATCAAATTCTGCTTTCCGAAGATCCTTCTGATAGGTATCCATTCCGAGTAAAAAGTCGGTTGTCACGTCGAACAGATTCGCAAGCGGCGGAAGGAGCGATATGTCGGGCATGGCAATATTTGTCTCCCAACGGCTCACCGCCTGCGGTGAAATTGACAGCATTTCCGCAAGCTTTTCCTGCGTCATATCTGAATTGCGGCGAAGGGTTTTTATCGTTTCACCGAAAGACATAGTATCAATCCTTTCAAACTTTTAATATGCTGCCGGCCGGCACGGTCATATCGTAACAGCTCATCCCGGCAATGTCCACCTCTCGGCAATTGAGAGGAGCTCAATTCAAAATTGATGACAGCCGTCTTGTTTTTCGGTCAAACAGTCCGCTTCGTATATTTATTTCAAGTATTTTCCCGTCTTGCTGCGTTCACATTTACATATATCCTCAGGGATCCCCGCAGCTACGATCTCACCGCCCTGCGCGCCGCCCTCCGGCCCCATGTCGATCACATAGTCGGCATTCCTTATCACATCGAGATCGTGCTCTATGACGATCACCGTAGCGCCGCTTTCAATGAGACGTTCAAATACATGAAGCAGTGTCTCCACATCCAGCGGGTGGAGTCCGATAGTGGGCTCGTCAAATACAAATACCGTATCAGACTGCCCCTTGCCTATCTCGCCCGCAAGCTTAAGACGCTGCGCTTCCCCGCCGGAGAGACTCGGTGTTTCCTCTCCCAGAGTCAGATAACCAAGACCCAGCTCCTTGAGCACGCCGAGCCTCCGCGCCACGACAGGGATATCGGCGCAGGCAGTCAGCGCCTCGTCAATGCTCATATCCATGAGCTCAGGGAGCGTATACGCCTTGTCTTCGTGCCCGTGTCCGTGCCCGGGCGCGCGCCGTATGAGATCGGCCTCCTTCGCGTAACGGGAACCGCCGCAGTCGGGGCATGTTATCTCCACGTCCGGCAGGAACTGAACGTCAAGCTCGATGACGCCGGTACCGTCGCATGTGGGGCACCGAAGCTTACCGGTATTGTATGAAAAATCGCCCGCTCTGTATCCCCGCTTTTTAGCATCGTCCGTGCCCGCATACACTTTTCTGAGCTCATCGTGCACGCCTGCGTATGTGGCCACCGTGGAGCGCACATTTATGCCTATGGGAGCGGCGTCTATCAGCTTTACCTGAGCGATACCGCATGCCGAAACGGACCTCACATGTTCTGGAAGTCTGTTCCCCCGTATGGATGCCTCCAGTGCCGGTATCAGGCTCTCAAGTACCATCGTAGTCTTACCCGAGCCGGACACGCCGGTCACCGCTGTCAATCTTCCTTTCGGAAAATCCACCTCCAGAGGTTTAACGGTATGTATCTCCGACGTGGACAGATGTATCGTACCGAGTGAGAACATGCTGTCACGTTGCACCCGTTTTACCATGGATATGGCCGTTTTACCCGTGAGAAAACCGCCTATGCGCGAGGCGGGGTCATTCTTCACTTCCTCAAGCGGCCCCTGAGCTATCACAGTTCCGCCTCCCGCGCCGGCATCCGGCCCCAGCTCGATCAGCCAGTCCGCCTTAGAAAGCACCTGTGTGTCGTGATCTACCAGCACGACCGAATTGCCGTCAGCCACCAGGTCCTTCATAACGCCGGTGAGTCCCTCCAGATTCGACGGGTGCAGTCCTATGGACGGTTCGTCCAACACATACAGTACGCCTGTGGTACGGTTGCGCACCGCCCGCGCGAGCTGCATGCGCTGACGTTCGCCGGTGGAAAGAGTGGAAGCCGCCCTGTCGAGGGTGAGATATGAGAGCCCCAGATCGGTAAGACGCCTTGCAGCGCTCTGAAACGACTCGCATATACTCTCAGCCATGGGGCGCATTTTACATGGAAGAGAAGCCGGTACGCCCGCTACCCACCGCGTCAGTTCGGAAAGAGTCATCGTGCAGGCCTCCGCCAGTGAAATATCCCGCAGTCTCGGCGCGCGTGCCGCATCGCTCAGCCTCGTGCCGCCGCAGTCCGGGCACACATCCTGCCGTAAAAATTTCTCCACCCGTTTCATACCCTTTTCGTCCTTTACTCTGGACAGGGCGTTTTCCACCGTATATGTGGCATTGAAGTATGTGAAATCCATGTCTCCGGCCGCGCCGCTCGTCTTATTCTGATAAATTATATTTTTCTTGACGGCAGGGCCGTGAAATACTATGTCACGCTCCTTCTCCGTCAGCTCACGGAAGGGCACATCGGTGCGCACGCCCATTTCACGCGCTATGTCCTTCATGAGGGACCACATGAGAGTCTGCCACGGCGCCACCGCTCCCTCGTCTA
>CANQOI010000074.1 GCA_947625435.1 uncultured Clostridia bacterium
TCCCTGCTCTCGACGAGCGGCGAGCGCGGCGTCTGGGAGCATGTGGCGTACACGGTCGACCCGAACGGCATCAAGGTCTACTTGAACGGCGAGCTGGTCGGCGAGGAGAAGAAGGACATCAGCGACTGTTTCCGCAAGAACAAGACCGGTATCTCGCAGGCGAAGGACGTGATGGTCGGCAGCGGGCACATCTGGGACGACGAGGACTGCCAGAACGCGCTGTTCGATGACGTGTGCGTCTACGACGGCGTGCTGACGGCGGCGGAAGTGCAGGGGCTGTGCGCGCAGTAAAAGGAACAGAATACGACTGAAAAAGGCTGTTGCAGCAGGTCTGCAGCAGCTTTTTTCGTCTTCGGAGGTAGTGTATGAAAGAGGTCGAAATATACGGATACATACGGGTATCTACAAAGGAGCAGAATGAGGATCGGCAGAGGATCGCGATGCTTGCGGTGGGGGTGCCGGAGAAGAACATTTACATGGACAAGCTGTCCGGCAAGGATTTCAACCGACCGCAATACCAGAAACTGTTGAAAAAATTGAGCAGCGGAACAGTGCTGTTTGTGAAGTCCATAGATCGTTTGGGACGCAACTACGCTGACCTGAATGAACAGTGGCGTATCATTACCAAGGAAAAAGGAGCGGACATTGCCGTGATCGACATGCCGATCCTGGACACGAGGCGGGAGAAGAACCTGTTGGGAACGCTTATCAGCGATATCGTCCTTGTGCTGCTTTCCTATGCCGCGGAAAACGAGCGTATGAATATCAGGCAGAGACAGGCGGAAGGGATCGCCGCGGCAAAGGCAAGAGGGGTAAAGTTCGGAAGACCGCCGCTGCCGCTGCCTGACAATTTCCACGAGGTCTGTCAGAAATGGCGCATGAAAAAAATCTCCGTGGCGGAGGCAGCCAGAGAGTGCAATATGTCAAAGACAACATTTTTCAATCGTGCCAGAACATAGAGGAGACCTGTTCTGAAAGCGCAAAAAGATTCAGGAAAGTGTACTTTTCCGAATCTTTTTTTCCTCTGTAAATCCGACAAAACATCAACTCCTATTTTACTTTAGATCATGCAAATGTCAAGCAAATTCATACTTTTTGGCTCATCAGGCATTCCATTCGGAAAAGTACACCTTTTGACATATGCATCATGGGTCTGAAGGCGCGAATAGGGAAAAATGTTTTTTTCCGGAAACCAGAGGGAGAGACTTTATGCAGTTCAATTCATTCATCTATATATTAGCGTTCTTGCCTCTGACGGTGGCATTTTATTTTATAGCCAACCGGCTGAACAATACGTCAGGGAAACTTGTTCTTTTGGCTGCAGGTATTGTTTTTTACGCATACGCTGACTGGTCTGTTCTCATTGTGCTGGGCATCAGCCTTGCGCTCAATTATGGTTTCTCCTGCGCCATAGTGCGCGGGAAGAAGTGGAGAGCTGTTTATCTGTGGGTTCCGATCGTCATCAACATCGGGCTGCTGCTTTATTTCAAATACCTCAATTTCGCAATCACAAATATCAATCTCGTTTTCTCAAAAGAGATACCTTTGAAGGAACTGGTTCTCCCGCTTGGGATCAGCTTTTTCACGTTCCAGCAGATCGCCTATATCGTCGCTGTTTACCGGGGAGAGCTGGAAAAGAACCGCGTGCTCGATTATCTGGTATATATCCTGTATTTTCCAAAAATCCTGATGGGACCGTTGACGGAGCCAGCGGATTTTATCGGTCAGCTCAATGATTTCTCATTGAAAAAGTTTAATTGGGACAATCTGGCTTATGGGATCAGGATATTTTCTCTCGGTCTGTTCAAGAAAGTCATGCTGGCTGATGTTTTTGCAAAGGCTGTCACCTGGGGCTATACGAATCTGGACGCGGCAAGCTCGATGGACTTGATTCTGGTAATGCTGTTTTACACGTTTGAGATCTATTTTGATTTCAGCGGTTACAGCGATATGGCGGTTGGGGCCTCTCTGATGCTTAACATAACGCTGCCGATCAATTTCGATTCACCGTATAAGGCGGTGTCCGTTCGGGATTTCTGGAAGAGATGGCACATATCACTGACAAAGTTTTTCACAAAATACATTTATATCCCGCTGGGAGGAAGTAAAAAGGGCTTGTTCTTCACCTGTGCGAACACGATGCTTGTGTTTTTTGTCAGCGGTGTCTGGCACGGCGCAAACTGGACCTTTCTGCTCTGGGGAATCCTTCACGGGGCGTTCAGTGTATATGACCGAATCTTTGACAAATATCAGAAGAAGATATGTGAACCGGCGCGATGGCTCTGCACGTTTACGCTGATCAATATCCTTTGGCTGCTGTTCCGCTCAGACACGATTCAGCAGTGGTGGGAAATATTGACTAAGATAATATGTTTCCAGAATCTGAATGTCAGCGATGGCATAGTGAATGCTTTTAAGATACAGGAGACAACGTTCCTCAGTAATCTGCTGGGCTTGAAGTGGGCTGTTGAAAATATACGCGGTTTCTGGCTGCTGGTCTATGTTCTCGGCGGCTTTGGAATTTGCCTTTTCTTTGAGAATAATTATCGGAAGTTAAGGGAAGGAACATGGGCTATGATGGCGGTTTCGGCGGTTGCGTTTGTCTGGGGATTTATCTGCCTGAGCAGCGAATCGGTGTTTGTGTATTTTAATTTTTAGGAGCGGAAAGGTCAGAACATGAAAACAAAGAGATGGATAGCGGGCTGGTTTGCAATCGTCGCAGTGGCGCTGGGCGTCATTGGGAGATTTGTGTATCGCATAGATCCGTATTTTCATTACCATAAGCCGGACACCAGACATTACTATTACAGTCTGGATAATCAGCGCAGCCAGAACGATGGGATCTGTAAGTATTTTGATTATGACGCGTTGATCACCGGGACTTCCATGACGGAAAATTTCAAGACGACGGAGCTGGACGAACGGTTTGGGGTGAATGCGATCAAAGTCTCATACTCCGGCGGGAGTTATGCGGAAATGAATAAAAACCTTATAAACGCGCTGCGGCACAACCCTGAGCTGAAAATGATCGTTCGGGGTATGGATACGGGGTTCTTTTTTAATGCCCCTGACCTGATGCGCTTTGATCTTGGGACGTATCCGACCTACCTGTATGACGACAATCCTCTGAATGACGTGCAGTATCTGTTTAACAAAGACGTGATCTTCAATCGGGCATACGCAATGGCGAAGGCAAATGATGCGGACGATTTTCAGCCCGGCATCACTTCCTTTGACACGTACTCCCGATGGCAAAACGGATATACCTTCGGCATCAACACGGTTGCGCCTGACGGGGTGTCGTACAATGGCGCGGGGGAACCGGTTCCTATATCAGACGACGAAAAAAAGGTCATATATGAAAACATAAGCCGGAATGTCACCTCGCTGGCTGACGAGTATCCGGATGTTGATTTCTATTATTTTTTCACGCCTTACAGTATTCTCTGGTATAAGGACATGGCTGAGGCGGGGACGATCTATCGCCAGATCGAGGCGGAACGATATGTGATAGAACTGATCCTTGCGCATGAGAACATTCATCTTTTTTCCATAAATGGAATGGAGAGCATTATAACAGATATAAATAATTATAAAGATACGGAACACTATGCCGAGTGGGTCAACAGCTACATACTTCGTTGTATGCATGACGGGGAACACCGCCTGACGAAGGACAACTATGAGGCGTACCTGGAGCAGGAGCTTGATCTGCTTGCAAATTACGACTACGGCTGCCTGAACGGGCAGGAAGATTATGAAAATGATAGCTATGCTGCTGCATTGATGAATCAGGATATCTGGGGCGTGGAACCGGTTGATGTGATCGCGGAATACGGGGAATCGGCAGAATACTCAAATGCAGGGATCGTTTCCGGTCAATATGAGGGCGGCGACGGTATTCAGTGTACGGGGCGGCTTGCAAGAGAGGCGGGGAGCGAGACCTCTGTTGCAGATTATATTCAAAATGAGGGATATGTCGGAGCCAAGATTTCCATTCCGTCGATAGGAAAGCATAATTATCTGGTCTTTTACGGAAAGAAGATTGCCGATCATGCGCAGCCCACGGTAGTCGTGCTTGACGGCGATCGCAACAAGGTAGGTGAGATGGCGGCAAACTATCATGATCTGGATAATCAGTGGCACCAATATATTATAGACCTGTCAGGCGTGGAAGGGGATATTACGGTGTATTTCAACGGCGGATATACGGATTGTACGGGGAACCCGGAGTCAGAGTACATTTTCAGCAAGATCATATTATACTAAATAAAATAAGTTCCGGCAGAGATCGGGCGGAAAACGCGCGTCGCGCAGCTATGTTCACGCATAGCTGCGTTTTTGATTTTAGTGCTTGACATTCTGTTTATTCTGTATATAATGAATATATATAATAAGTACATACGATACGCATGTGCGGAGTATTCCGGGATATACACAATGTACATTGGAAAAGGAGGTGACCGGGTTGGACATTATTATCAGCAATTCCAGCGGGCAGCCGATCTACGACCAGATCAGCGCGCAGATCAAGTCGAAGATCATCTCCGGGGAGCT
>CANQOI010000075.1 GCA_947625435.1 uncultured Clostridia bacterium
GGTATAGATACCTTCTTCGTGCTGAACAGACTCTGCCTTGTATTGTGTATATATTCGCGGTAGCTACCTCGATTCCGTAAGTTCTTGCTCTCATTATACACGAAAATGCGAGGGCTTACAAATTGTTTTCACCGGAGCAGAGTCAAAAACAGAGTCAAATTACGTCAGCACTTGTACCTTAAGGGAGCCGTCGCAGCTGTATTTTGCCGTGCCCCGTCATGAATTTGGTGCAGACTATGAACAATGTTATAATAAAAGTGAGACCTTTTGCCCCCTTATCCGTTTAATAAATGAAATGACCGAAAAGTGCCTTTCGGAAAGGAGTGAGTCAATGGACAACGGTGCAAGTAGCTACCGCCGTTTCCTTGACGGCGATGACAAAGGCTTAGCAGAGATCGTAAGAGATTATAAAGACGGCTTGATCCTCTATCTGAACGGCTTTGTAAGTAATATTTCTGTTGCCGAGGAGCTGATGGAAGAAACCTTTTTCAAGATCATAACGAAAAAGCCAAGATTTCAGGCAAAATATTCATTCAAGACCTGGCTTTATACCATCGGGCGAAATGTGGCGATCGATCATTTACGGCACAACTCCAAAAGATCGGACGTTTCTATGGATGATGCGGAAAATTATCTGCAGGATGAGTATGACCTTGAGAAACTGTATATCATTGAGGAACGAAAGATAGCGGTTCACCGGGCATTAAAGAGACTCCGTTCGGAGTACCGTCAGGTACTTTGGCTGATATACTTTGAAGGCTTCTCCAATGCGGACGCGGCGGCTGTTATGAATAAGAGTGCGCGTCAGATGAAAAATCTCATATATCGTGCAAAAAGCGCTTTGAAATCAGAACTTGATAAGGAGGACTTTGTTTATGAAGAATTATGAAGAAGTTACACATGACCTGTTAGAACGCAGAGACCGATATTTTACGGAACAAAAAAGAAAAAGAAAAATTACGATAGGAGTTGTCACTTCATTTGCCTGTCTCTGTCTGGTTGCTTTATCATGCGTCGGTGTATGGCGGAGCAGGATACCGGCGGCACCCCCGATAACGCTGGATAACAACAGCACGGTTTCCGACGATCACGAAAAGGGTGACGATAAAGTGCCGAGCGATCAGTGGGGCGAGCAAAGCGATCCCCCGGCAAACAGTCAGGGGAAGGATGATCCGGTCGGTCCGTCTGAGCCGGCTGTCACGGCCCCGCCCGTTACTTCTCAAACAGCGCCAAATAATACGCCTTATCCCGGCGGCAATCCCGGCGGTGATCCCAATGGCAATCCCAATGCTGTTATGCAAACAAAGGCAGTGAGTTACCGGGAGGCAAAAGACCTTTTTGCTCATCCGATCGCGGAATGCTCCGACAGTGATTTCATAAATTATGAGATCATAACGGTGAGTCCAAAAGGTGATTGGGACGGTTTTTATTACGGTGTCAAGTACATCTTTTCAGACGGACAGATCACTCTGATCGATCAGGACCGCATGAAAGATCTGTATGTTTTCTCGGTTTCAGATCTAAGAGATAAAGTTGAATATAACGGTCACACTTTTTTCATTACAAAAGAAAATTATCTGACGGATTTCCAAAGCGAGATCTGGTATGCTCCTAAAATAGAAAATGATAATGGAGTCGGGATCGTTTACTCTGCACATTTTGACCGATCGGTCGATCAGGCTAAGATCATGGACTTGATCCTCAGCTTGGAGATCAGGTAGCGCATCAAGGAGAGCCGTTTTTTTGACGGCTTTCCTTTTTATATTATATAATACAGACGACCTGTCCGCGCGCACGGGCGATGTCAATCCGATCATGGGATAATATCATGATAAAATTACAGAAAAGAGATCGCACGACGTGAAATATCCTAATATAACACCGGCTGTTTTTATAGACCGCCCCAACAGATTTACGGCAAACGTGGAAATAAACGGCCGTATTAAAACAGTACATGTCAAGAATACAGGGCGCTGCAAAGAGCTCCTCATACCCGGCTGCCGGGTATATCTCACTAAGTCCGGAAATCCGGACAGAAAGACCGAATATGATCTGGTGTCTGTGCATAAATCGAACGGACTGATAATAAATATTGACAGCGGTGCGCCTAATATGATCGCCGGCGAATGGCTGAGAAGCCAAAATTTCACAAAAATAAAGCCGGAATATACATACGGGGATTCCCGGATCGATTTTTACATGGAGCGTGAAATGTCCGACACGATCTCACGGTATCTCATGGAGGTGAAGGGGTGCACTCTTGAAATAGACGGCATAGGTTATTTCCCGGACGCTCCCACTGAAAGAGGCGTGAAGCACTTAAAAGAACTTGCGAAAGCGGCGGAGGAAGGAATAAGATCATATATAGCATTTGTTATACAGATGGACGGCGTCACCGAGGTGCGGCCCAACACAAAGACTCATCCCCAATTTGCGGCAGCGCTTTCGGAAGCGACAGAAAAAGGAGTGAATATGATATGCATTCCCTGTCACGTAGAGCCTGACAGCATAAGTCTGATATGATCGCTTTTATCACTTTGCCTTATTCATCATATTCGGCCTTTTCTATAATATTTCCTTCGTTATCATAAAATTCTTAGAAAGCACTTTTTTATCAAACTGCATGAGCAGGCGTTGAGCATCAGAAGTACTGACATAAGTACTAAACTTAATTTTTTCACGGAAAAGCCCTCCGATTTTCAAAAGTCAATCTGATTATATCAGATTGAAATGATGAAGCAAACAGAAAGAGTCTCGGATCACCACACCGGAAGCGCCGGAGGAACGTCGGCGCCGTTTCCGTTTTCGTCCGGGAAAGGCGTGGCGCCGTCATTTTCATAAATCTTCCTGCTTTCATCGCGCGTAAAATCCGGTATCGCATATGTACGGCCGTGATCGAGGCAGCTCCTCCACGCGAGTATGGCGGTAGCCGACATTGCGACAGCTCTGTAAACATTAAAGAATGGCTCTATATCGTCTTTTATATAGCGTATCATATTATAAAGCACCCAGAAGTCGCCGCCCCCGTGTCCGGCTTTCGCGGCAATCTCACCCATACCGTCCTCCGCGTGAAATGTAGGAGTATATATCCGTACGGATTCCGTATCAGGCGGCGTAGTAAAGCTGTGATACAGCACTCTGACGTTTCCTCCCAAAGAACGTCCCGTCTCGGCGCTCCCCTTTTCACCTACGATGCGGTATCCGCTGTCTGACGCCATGGCCGTACATCCCGTAAAACGGAATATCGCTCCGTTATCCATCTGACAGAACATCATGCCCACGCCGTCAAAATTTTTGCGCCTCTCACGTATCTCATACAGCAGATCTGAATGTACCGCGCGCCCGTTCACCTCCACGGGCATTGCCTTGCTCATATACATTAGCGGACCCATGGCATGTGTTACATAATATGTCCTCGGCATCCAGCCGCGCCAGTGATATTTTGTAGGCGTCAGATGATACAGCTCATTTGCGGGAGCAGTGTGATTATATTCGCCCTCGGCATACAAGATGCGGCCGAATGTGCCGCCGCGGCAAAGGCGCTCCATTTCAAGATTGGCGGCGGTAAAAGGATAATTTTCCGCGAGCATGTATTTCATACCTGTTTTCTCCGCGCACCTGACAAGCTCCACGCATTCCTTCATGGTAGCTGCCGCCGTGCATTCGCTTACAACATGTATACCGCTCTGCATGGCGCGTATGGCATACGACGCATGCTCGTGAAAATAATTGCACAAAAGCATGACATGCATACCGCGCTTTACGCCGTCCTCCAGAAAATCGTCAAACTCGGTAAAATACCGCGCATCGGGGTAAATTTTTGCCATGGAGTCTTTTGCTTCCCTCAGTTTACCCTCGTCCTTTTCACACACGGACATAAGTTCCAGCTCGGAAAATTCCCGCATGAGATCAATATAGCTCTTACCTCGCCACGCCCCGAACACACCTATCAGAATTTTATCCATATATATATCCCCTTTCCGTCAGACAGGATTATACTCCTTTTTTATCGCCGCGTCATCTGTAAAATCATATCAGGCGTCTGCTTTGAGTTCAAAAATAATTCAAATTAAATAACTATTGACAAACAAAATGCATAGGTCCTGACTTCCGACGTTTTACTCAAAACATAGTACTCAGCAGTCGATGAGCATACAGTTTTGGAATAAATCATCGACC
>CANQOI010000076.1 GCA_947625435.1 uncultured Clostridia bacterium
CACCAGCCCGAGGCTCCCGTAAAGCCGTGCAGCAGGAACATCGTCCGAATCGTTCCGTCAGCCTCTCCCTCCCGCGGATCGTTGGGCAGAAACATCTTGAAGGTGACGGGGCGAATCAACGCCCGTGAATAAAATTCTACATCCAAAAAAGCCATTTCTCGATCTCCTTTCAGAATTGTATTTTTCGGTTCCTTTTTCATTTACCATCTGCTTTTCGTTATTCTATCATGCCGCTTTTACTCTTTCAATACAAGCCTCCGATAAAATTTCCGCCCACTTCCGCAATGGCAGAGCAGCACGCATATTTGGCGGACTTCAGGCGCGGTACTGTGATTTACTCATATTCCCGCAAGCGTTCCGTGACAGAACGGTTCCTCACTATCTTTTTGTAAGTAACGATCGGCGTCATAACGCATATGATCATTACAAGGAATATCGCGCACAGCAACGGAAACAAAGGTATTGTAAATGAAATCTTCATATAATTCATGGATTGAAAAATAAAATAAGTAATGCCCGTCCCGATTGTCAATGTAATAAAAACAGAACCGCCTGCATACAAAATCCCCTCATGAGCCAACAATTTTTTTACCTGTCTCTTTGACATACCAACGCTTTCCATGATGGAAAATGTCAATTTTCTGTTCTGCATGCTGTTTGCCATTGTATTGATATAGTTCAGCATTCCAACCAACAGCAGAAGAAGTGAAATGACGGTACCGGTTTCAAACATACCGCTTTGCGAATCCTGAATCGTTTTCATATCGTCATATTTTGAGATAGAAAGCAGATCATTATGGTACGGGTTCGCTTTCATGATATTTTTGATTTCCTTTTCTGTTGCAGTATCGTAGGAATGTTTATATTTAATATTCAGGCTCAAAGTATATGGTTCTGAACTCAATGATTCCAAATAATTTTCACTTACGATTATATTTGCCCCGACATTTACGCTTGCCCCGTAATAATCCTCATAGCTGACAGCCCCGATTGTAATTTCCTGTTTTTGATTCTCTATTGAAAATGAAATATCGCTCCCGATCCATTTTGGGGGTATTTCAAATCCGGCATACTGCAAAATTGCCGTTTTGCCGCTTAAAAATTTCTCCTTATCGATGATGCTGCCAAGGCTCCCGTTCAGATAGTCAAATTCAGATTCATCAATTCCTTTTAGCATTCCATAGTACTGCTTGGAATTCCTCTGATACTCTGAAACCACGTCAGTGTATGTCAGATAGGGTTTCACTTCCGTATAACCCTTGATCCAGAAATCCGAAAAGCCATTTTCCTCATATGGAAAAGTAATAGGAATCCCTTTTATTGCATGAATCTCCGCCACACCCTCGGTTTCCCGTAAATCGGATATGAACACGTCGTCGATTGCCGGCTGCAGGGATGCGATATCTTCCGTTATCTGGGTCGCGTTGTGTATGATAAAATCCGCGTCCCAATAATTCGGATAAACGGTTCGTCTGCCCTGACTGTCAATCAGCGTAGTCAGACAGAAAAATACGATCAGGCTCATTGCAAGGGACAGAAAAACAACAGCCGTCCTCTTTTTATTGTTTTTCAACTGGTCTTTTGCCATTCGCCAATACAGATTGCCCCGCCCCTTTTTCCTTGCATGGGGAACCACAATCTGATCCCGATATTTTACAGCCTCTACGGGCGTTACGTTCGCGGCGATATGAATCGGTTTCCTGATGCCGCACAATATCGCGATCAGCGTAACAAAAATACTAAAAGCCAGCACTTCCGGATAAAAATACAAACCTGCATTTCCCAGAGAAATCCCTAACGCTTTCATAACATAAGGCACAAGAATCAGGGAAACGGATATGCCCAGGGCAATGCCCGCCATAATTCCCGCCACACCAACCATCCGTATCTGTTTACGAATCAACCGGACGAGTTGTTTTTGTGTCATGCCCAGTGTCTGCAGCAAGCCGTAATATCGGATCTTCCCGGAGACCGACAGGTAAAAGATATTGTAGATCAGCAAATAAGCGCTGAGGCAGATCATGAAACACAGTCCCAATACCGCAAGTAATATGGTCAGCGATTTTTCGATGTATTCCGACGCCTGAAACACCTGTGTCAGTGACAATTCAAGGCTCTCTCTCAGTTTTTCGAGCGTTTTTCCCGTAATATAATCATTCTTAAACTTCACCTGTAAAATCCCGTCGGATTTCAAATCGTAAGCGGTCTGTTCATAAAAATCTTCTGAGACATAAAAGTTCGCCTTATCCCCGCCGTAGCCTTTCCAAATACCGCTGATCACAAAGTCTGCTGTATGAATCCCTGCACGATCTTCATAAGTCAGCGAGAGGCGGTCGCCAACGGACAAAGCGCTCTTTCCACAGGTCTCAAGCACTTCTTCTGTGGCTAATAATTCATTTCGGGCTTGCGGATAATGCCCTTTCATTTCTGTGATTGCAGGTGCTTTCTGCCTCTCCCAATACGTTTTGTCTCCCCACAAGAAACCGGCATTGACACTGCGATCGGAATCAGAGCTTTTTACATTCCCACAATACGCCAGTGCCCCGACGCTCTTTACACCGGAATGGTGGATAAGGATCTCTCTTTGATCCTCCGTGAATCCATTCATAAGCGCAACGTCATACTCCGAACCATACAGGCGGGTATTCTGCAGTCTGCTCAGGTCCAGATAGGTCAGTCCTATCGTAAAAACGGAAAAGATCATAAAAGCTGACAGCAGAATCGTAAGGAACAGAATCAAAAACTGCCGCTTATTTGTTCTCACTGTATTTTTCGCAAGTTTGTCTATCACGGAACGATTGTTGTTCGCCAGCATACGAATCACTTCCCCTTCAATAGTTTCCCGTCCTGCAGCCGGACGATTCTGTCCGCCATTTGCGCAATATCCAAATCATGGGTAATCACGATCAGCGTCTGCTGATATTTTTCCGCGATCACTTTCAGGAGCCCTATGATGTCATGGCTGGCGGAAGTGTCAAGATTCCCTGTCGGCTCGTCGGCAAGGACGATCGCCGGTTTCGTCGCCAATGCCCTTGCAATGGCAACCCGCTGCTGTTCTCCGCCGGAAAGCATAGGCGGAAATAATTCCAGCTTATCCGCAATATGAAGTGTTTTCATCAATTCC
This sequence comes from uncultured Clostridia bacterium, assembly GCA_947625435.1. Taxonomy (GTDB): domain Bacteria; phylum Bacillota; class Clostridia; order UBA1212; family UBA1255; genus Egerieisoma. The sequence continues at coordinate 3,125 of CANQOI010000076.1, forward strand.
TGAATGAATTCTCTATCAACGACAGCGCCGTCAAGCTCCAACGGAAACGTGATATTATCATAGACATTTAAGTCCGGGATCAAATTGTACTGTTGAAAAATGAATCCCGCCTTTCTTCTCCTGAAAAGGGCAAGCTGTTCTTCTTTCATTTTTGAAAGGTCCATGCCATCTACGATCACTGTTCCGGAAGACGGAAGATCAAGTCCTCCTATCATATGTAAAAGCGTGCTTTTTCCGCAACCGGACTTCCCGATAATGGAAACGAATTCCCGTTCTTTCACATCAAAATCTACTCCATCTAAGGCAATTACCGTATGGGCGCCGACATGATAATGTTTCGATAAAGAATCTGTTTTTACAATTGTTTTTTCCATAAACTCTCTCCTATTTCAATTTTATCATCTCGCTGAATTTTCTCGTCAAACACCATCTGATACAAAAGTCATCGGTGCTTTCCTCGTTATCCATCATAAAACAGAAAAATCACAAACCGATCACAAAAAGAAAAAATCACAAAATTGTGATTTTTCAGACTGTAGACAAAGCTGGTGCCGGAGGCAATCTCCGGCACCACTTTTTTATCCCCTGCCTGATCTTTATCCAGAA
>CANQOI010000077.1 GCA_947625435.1 uncultured Clostridia bacterium
TGCGTCAAACCATAGATACTGCGTATGAGAAAAGTATACAACATTTCACCGGTTGAGACAATATAAAATTATAAAACAATCAGTTCCTGTTCCAAGGCAGCTTACCGCGTTCGAGACATTTTCTCTTGTGGTTTCTCAGGACATTATCATAAATGACTTACACAATGACTTACTACGGCAAAATTTTTATTGACAAACATATTATTTTTGCTTATCATGTTGTAGTCATGCGGATATGGCGGAATTGGCAGACGCGCTAGTTTCAGGTACTAGTGAGGGGTCCCTCATACAGGTTCAAGTCCTGCTATCCGCACCAGTTTGGGTGTTCGCAAGGGATTTCTCCTTTGCGAACACTTTTTATTTGTGAAATTCCTACACCGTTCATTCGGCCAGGCATTTCTTTAACCATTGTTCGAAGCGGGGATCCGCCTTCATTTCACTTTCGACTTGTTCATAATCCGGGTTGTGCCAGAATGGCCAATCATCCGGCAATTCCCTTGCAATTTCACTGCATAACTCTGTTTTGTATGTCACGCGGGATACGAGAGGCGCAGTATAAGCGTGTTCTTTTCCGTCGCAGAGTGATTCGAGCGTCCTTGCGTGACGAAGAGCTTCATCCAAAGAGCCGAAAGCGTCATCGTGCAGCCCACATTCCCATTCAAGCCGTGATAAATACAGACGGAGCTTGATGAGCGTGCCGTGATAAGCGCCGAAGTTCCCATCATCGCAGATAAGCTCCCAAAGCGCGATAACGCCCCTCACTTTTTGAACAGGCAGATCGCTCGTAAAATGATTTTTGTCGGCGATCAATCCGTATACCACCTGCTCGGAAAAGATATCCGCCATTTTTAAAAGCAGCTCTCCAATGTATTTTGCCGCTTCTTTTCCGTCCTCCGCTCCCGCAAGCAAAACCTCACGGCTTTTGCGCAGTTCCGGCATACGATCAGCGTAAATGATCGCCTTTTCGTTCTCACCGATATTTCGGTAGAGAAGCACCAATATGGAGATCGCTTTTGTGACGATCTCATGATCATGTGCCGAATCCGCCAGAGTCTTACAGAGCTTGATCGCTTCGTCCCAATACGGGTTTTGCCTGTGAGCATCATAGTCATGCCGTATATAACCCTCGTCATCGTAATAAACCCATTCATGATAACGCCTCCAACCTGCCTCGGAAAGCGTATCGGCAAGTGTGATCATAAGGCGCTCGTTTTGCGGAAATTCAGCAAGACCGTCCCTTAAAACAGACAGGCATTCATCCACCCATTCATCATCGCCGCGTCCTTTTATGTGAAACGCATCGATTTTTTGAATGATAGAATCAATCCTTTTCTCGCGGTCGTTTTGGTATCCGAACAACTCATCGATGGACACGCCGAAATAATTTGCAATGCTTGGAACAAGCTCTAAATCCGGATAACTGCCGCCGGACTCCCAACGAGATACGGCTTGGGCGGTGACGCCTACCGCAGCGGCCAGATCATCTTGTTTCCTTGCGTCACGCAGTCGCAGTTCTTTAATTTTTTCACCTATTTTTATTTTCATATTTATACCTCACATTTTTTATTTTCACCGGTGTGATTTCATTATACGGGGCACTTTTGAAATATTCAATTATCAATTATTTGTTTACTATTCAACTGTCGGTTGATTTTGATCATTGCCAACTCATAACCTGACGATATGCAATGCCGCTTTACTGCAAATAGCAATAAAAAACATATTCTTTATGCTATAATCAGCCTGTAAAAAAAGCACAAATTTTCAAAGGCAACTACCTATCCAAACCGATTTTGAAGCACTGTAAGGGTGTGATCATGATTGCACCCTTACAGAAGGAGGGAGGAAGAACTTGGACGAGCACGAAATCATACCGTACGTCGAACCGATATTTCGTTTCTGTTATAAGCGTTTAGCTGACCGATGCGACGCCGAGGATCTTGCAAGCGAGATCATTTGTCACGTTCTTGAAGGAATGAACAAATATCAGATCGGATCTCTTGACGCATGGGTCTGGCGTATCGCGCATAACCGCTATGCTCGGTTTATTGACAATCGGAATAAAAATCAGATCATTCTGTCCTGCGATAATGAGCTGTTTGATATAGCTGATCATTCCGACGCTTTTGAGGAAAGCACCGAAGAGCAATATGAAACGGTTTTTCGGTATCTGCATACGTTATCTTCCGAGTACAAGAATATTTTTGTGGACTACTATATAGGCGAATTGTCTATCAGAAGTCTTGCAAAAAAATATTCTCTCCCCGAGACCACGATCAAATGGCGGCTGAACGTAGGACGCAAAAAAATCAGAGATAGGATAGGAGAAGATAAAATGGATAAGGTTTATCAGAGAATCAATTGGAATACAGAAACTTGCAACGGCGATATGGATCCCGACGCATATCTTCACACGCAGATTGCCCGTGCTGTCTGCCTCGCGGCTTATGAAAAGCCTTTGACAATAGAGGAGATCAGCATCAGTACGGGTATTCCTACAATGTATGTAGAAGATGAACTCCCCCGCCTTGAATACGGGGATGCGATCTGTAAGGTCGGTAACAAATATGTAACCAATTTTATTATCTTTCGTTTGAAAGACAGAAAGCAGACCGAAGACGTTTCAGCATCGGCAGTCAATATGCTTGCGGACAAATTCGAAGCTACACTGAAAGAAGCGGAAAATAAGATCAGAGCATCAGACTTTTACGGCAATGATTTCGGCATAGACAGACTGGGATATATCATCATTCCGTATCTGCTCAGGCATAAGATCGGCGATGTAAAAAACAACCGCTTAAAACTGGCAAACGGCCCGTATCCGCCGAGAAAAGACGGCGGCTACGGCTGGTTTATCGTAGAAGAAACGGTCGATGGATCGGAAAGCTGCGCAGAGTATAATTCCGGATGCAATGTTGCAGGAGATGAGAGTAGCAGCGAGTACAAAGCTCCGTCGCATATCTATTACTATTGGATCGGTAAATATTTTGATCACAACATTTACCATGACAAAGGAATGCGCCTGATATGTGCAAACGGTATATCACAGAACAGTGTGAACGGCGTTGTGTCCAAAGAAGCTGTTTCCGAAGAAGACGCCGCACATCTTATTGAAACAAATCTGCTTATAAAGAAGGAAGATCATTATGTACTTAACTTCCCGCACTTTACCGCAGAGCAGTTCGGGAAATTTATTTCACTGTTTGAGATGAATGACGAAAAGCTCAATGATATCCTTGCGGAGTGGATCACAGCTGTGCGTAAAAATTTTGAAAGCTTCGTTCCGAAACAACTGCACGATCAGATCAATCAGTGGGTCGGTTGTTATCTGCATCAGATCATCGGATATGTCACAGACGAACTGATCCGCCGCGGTGTCCTGCTTAAACCTGACAATGAAAGACCTTTGACATACGGAGTTTTCAGCGTTGAAGGAAAATACATCGATCCTTAAACCTTCTCAAAGGTGTATTTAAGAGAAACCGGTGATCATTCGTCAAAATATGTCAAGTTGTCCGGCCATGTATTTTGCACACCGATATTTATACCCGGCGTTTCTTTGCCATCTCCGTTGT
>CANQOI010000078.1 GCA_947625435.1 uncultured Clostridia bacterium
ATCACAGATGATTACATGTTCGCGCATGTGATGAAGAATGAGGAAATATGCAAAGGGGTCGTAAGCTGCCTCTTTCCTGAACATAAGATAGACAAGATAAGATATGTTGCGGAGCCGGAGGAGCGGCATGATGATAAGAACGTCATTTCAGAGACGCAAAAGACCCTATCGCCTCTTGTGGGCAGACGGTCGGTGAGATTCGACCCGTTCGGCAAAGGATTTTACAGATATTCGTTTGAGAACATATGCAGGGAGAACAAAAATATCTTACTTAACGATGAGGCCTACAAGATATTTTTCAATACAACGGGGTACATAGGAGATATAAGCCGCGATCAGCGGGAACTCCTGAGATATATGAACAACACGTCGGCATACGACGCACGGAATACAGACGTGGAGCTTATCAAGGAGATAGACAAGGCTGTTGAAATGACCAAGAGGTCGGAATGGAGGCACGACGATATGCTGCTGGCACTTAAATACAAATTGGATATTAGCGAAGCAAAGGAAGAGGGCCGAAACGAGGGCATGAGCGAAGGCATAAATATAGGGCTCTCCAGAGGCAGAAGCGAAAGTCGAATGAGCATTGCCCTCAAGATGTTAAGACGAGGCAAAAGTGTCGAAGAAATATCGGAGATCACAGAGCTTTCCACTGACGAAATCAACAAATTAAAAGATGTCTGAATTGATTGAACGGAGATAACGTAAAATGGTTCAAACAAAAGTTATTGATTTTCTTTTAGAAAATTCAGGTGCGAGTATTGTTTATAGAACGAAGAAAGAAATCGCCACGATCTGACGCAGGAACGCACATCAATATACAGAACGATGTACTGCACACAAAGCTCGTGTTATATTGACACCTAAGGCAGATTATGATATAGAAATCTCAAATATGACATACGAGGGTTACGGAGGTTATTGTGACAATGCTTTTACTTATTGCAGTGACAGCGGCTGTTGCCGTCTGCATATGCATTACTGTTATAGGAAAAGTCAAGTATGCGAAGCGTGATGCGGCGCATATAAAGGGACGGGCACGCATATATATCAAAGCGGCCGTATTTGCCGCGCTTCCTGCTGTGATCTTAGTCTCGGGAGCATGCGGAACGAAGCAGCCTGCAGGCACGGGAAACGGCGCCGATACAGGTGCGGGTACCGGAAGCTCAGACGACAACCGGAAAATGGATATGATAGTGTGGTATGATATAGACAACAGCCCTTTCAGCAACGACCGACCGGAAAAAGGCTGGTACACGCTCAATCCGCAGCATCCGGGCATAGTGACTCAAGGCGGACTTTACCGCGCCACGACACCTCTCCTCGGACTGTATGACCAGCGCGATCCGAAGACAGCACGCCAGCATTTTTATTGGATTTCGGCGCTGGGATGCAATGCTATGGCATGCGATCTCACGAATTATAAAAGCTACCGCACAGAGGGCATGAAATCGAGCACACTGAAGTATAACAAAGGCGTATACAATAATCTCAAGGTCCTCATGAAGACGGCAGGCGAGGAGAAAAACGATACGTACGGCATTCCGGAGATATATCCTACCGTGCGCCTTGTGGGAAGCGACTTTGAGGGACTCCGCATGATACTTGATGACATGTATACTCTATATGCCGATTACAAAGACGTATGGTATACATTTGACGACGGGTCAGAAAACAAGGACAAACCTTTTATAGTCATTTTCGCCGATTGGAATTATATGACGGATGAATGGGTGTCAGATGAAGTGTCATTCAGTGACGACAGATATAACATACGCTGGAGCAACGGGCACATATCCTCAGGTGCGGAGGAGGACTCCGAAGGAAGACTCGTTATACCGGAAAAGAACCCGTTCTGGCTTTTCGTTGAAAACGTAAAGGATGACACGGAGGGCTATTACAAGACTGTTTATAAGGCGGGCGCAGGCAATACTGTCGAGCAGATGACATGTTGGGCGGCAGTATGGTACGGGTGGTCCAAAGACGGGTCCAATTGGGATTCAATGAACAATATCTACGACGGCAAGATCACATTTGAGCGCACATTAAAGGATGTTGAAACGCTGTCACCGAAAGCACTTCTTGTAAACCGCTTCAATTATCCTCTCGTATGGAAGGATGAGCCGCAGGAAGGATTATCTCTGTATGACAGCGTGCATATCGAGCCGAACGAGGATTTCGGGTTTGAAATGTTCAATATAGTGATGAATAATCTATATAAAATTAAAAAGTCGGAAGCCGTGGCTCCGCCCGCTCCCGAAGCGGCTCTCTTGAACGGAGATGACGGTAAGGAAGATAAGATCACGGTATCGCTGAAGGGATTCCCTCTTGAATACCGCATTTCAACAGATCCGGAGATGAATGACGCAGAATGGGCATACCTCAATATAAACGACTGGATCGAGGTTCCGGAAGGGTATGAAGACGGTTCGGGCTCAGCGGTATACATACAGACGAGGAATTGCTTCGGAGAAAGTGAAATATCAGAATTTGTGTTGTGATATAAGGACAACGTTCAGAAAGAAGGAAGGTTACGGTATGAACGACAGCAAAGAAAGCGGAAGCGTTTTACGCATAATGACGCACAACATATGGATACCGCCGCTTTATAACAGAAGCACGCTTCTGCACAAAATATATAAGGAATACGATCCCGACATTTTGTGCCTGCAGGAGATCACGCCCGTTATACACGATTCGGGCTTTCTGGATGGATTTGACGGAAAATATACGATAGTCCTGCCGCGTATCGGGGAATACTACAATAATACCCCGGTACTGTTCAGAAACGGTATGTTCAGCCTGCTGGGCAGCGGATGGCATCTTTTTGACGGAAGGAACAACAACGATACAAAAAGCGTCACATGGGCCGTTTTAGAGCACGTGTCGGGAGGACGCATAGGGATATGCTCAGCTCATTTCTGGTATGACACGAAATCATATGAGGATGATCTGTGCCGGAGATATGACGCGGAGCAGTGCATGACGTATATCGATAAGATCCTCGCAAAATATAATGTGCCTGTAATACTCATGGGCGATCTGAACTGCACTGTGACTTCGCCTGCGTATCGTTACCTGATGAGCAGAGGCGGAATGGATGCACGCATGGCGGCGGAGAAATACGACGACCGCATAAATACATTTCACGACAGTCCGCATCTCGATCCCGACACGCAGCTTTATTCCGGCGGCGCGGCGCCTCAGGGCACTCATCTGGATGCGATAGATCATATGATAATATTCGGGCAGGAAAAGCTTGCGGTAAGATCGCTCAACGTTCTGACGCAGCAGGCGGTCCTTGATTCTTCCGACCATTGCCCGGTATATATGGATGCGGAGATCAAACGCAAAAAACGCAAAAAAACGCAAAAAAAGCAAATGTGACGCTTGACATAGTATAAATATATTACTATAATCCCGTCTTTGACAGTTACAGAAAAGTAAAGTGGCCGAATCGCCTGTAAATACAGGCGTTCCGACCACTTTGGCAT
>CANQOI010000079.1 GCA_947625435.1 uncultured Clostridia bacterium
TCATCACATTTAAGGATATCAAATTCAACACTTGGAAAGAAACCTTTGAGGGCATACGAGATGTTTTTTCCAAAGAGGCGGCCCGCCATATTGAACTGCAAACCTCTGACAAATGCAATGAATATGAAAAGAAAGCGTTTGAGAACCTGCTTGCGGGAGACGTGAGCGAGGTCGAGCTTTCCGGCGCACTTTTGAACCTGTCCGGAATGCTCCATAAACATCACGATATCGCGCCCATTATCATCATTGACGAGTACGATATCCCGATCCAACAAGGGTACATGAGAGATTACTACGATAACGTGATCCTCTTTATGCGGAACCTCTTCTCCGGCGGATTGAAGGACAACAAGCACTTGTCGTACGGATTTCTCACCGGCATTCTCCGGGTGGCAAAGGAAAGCATTTTCAGCGGACTGAATAATCTGGCTATTCACTCCGTGCTGGACAACAAGTACAGCGCCTATTTCGGATTCACATCCGAGGAGGTAAAGGAAATGGCGGCATACTACGGCGTTCCCGACAAATATGAGGAGCTTTGCCGGTGGTACGACGGCTACCGCTTCGGTAAGACCGATATTTTCAATCCCTGGTCGGTAATCAACTATTTCAACAACGAATGTGAGCCGCGCGCCTTTTGGCAGTCTACCGGCAGCAACGACATCATCGGCGAGATCATCGCCGGAGCGGACCGGGAAATCTACAAAAAGCTGACTTCCCTTGTCAACGGGGAATCTTTTACAACGTATATTGACACGGGCGTGATCTACCCGCAGATCGAAAACAGTCCGTCCACCATTTACAGCTTTCTGCTGGTTGCGGGTTATCTGAAAGTGCTGAAAACCACGCCGTCTTTCAATGGGGATTTTATGTGCGAGGTGGCGCTGCCGAATAAAGAAATTGCCCTTGTTTACCACAAGGAAATTTTGCAGAAGCTGAGCGGCATCATTCCGCAGCCCGTCGCCGTTTCCATTCAGGAAGCGATCTTCTCCGGCGACCTGGACAGGCTGAAAGACCTGATCCAAACGCTGCTGACCCGGTCGGTAAGCTACTTTGATACGGCGGGCGAAAATTTTTATCACGGATTCATGCTGGGACTTTGCGCCTTGCTCGGCGGGGCGTTTGTCTCTTCCAACCGGGAGTCCGGCGACGGCAGATGTGATATTCAGCTGAGACCCACAAAGAAGAACCTGCCCGGCATTTTAATCGAGCTGAAAGCCGCCGAAAATTGCTCGGATGCGGAGCTGAAACGTCTGTCAGAAGCCGCACTGCAACAGATAGTCGACAAAAAATACGACACCGAGCTGACCGCCGCAGGCGTGCAGACCGTATATAAATACGGCGTCGCGTTCAGCGGGAAACGGGTGGCGGTGGCGGTGCAATGTCGCGAAATCCCAGAATGATCGGAGGATAAAGTATTATGAATAACACCATATTTACTTTAGAAAAAATTAAAGCATTAGTAAAGCCGCTTGCTCAAAAATATCAAGTGCAGAATATTTATTTGTTCGGATCATATGCAAGGGGAGAAGCAAGAGCGGACAGCGATCTGGATTTTTTAGTATACGGCGGAGAAAATTTTAAATTAACCGATATTTTTTCACTTGCAGAAGAATTACGTGAAATATCGGATAAAAATGTTGACATGTTCGAAATACACGAAATCAATGTCGGCAGTAATTTTTATGACACGATCATGAAAGAGAGGCTGCTCGTAGCGTGAAATATTCCGACGATCAGCGTATCCGTGCGAGCTGTGGACTGATAATATTATGGAAGCCTGATCAAACAGAAAAAATAAAACAATCATGGGAGTGATCATTATGTTGTATCCGAAACCTTTATCCCCGAAAAGTCTCGCCCGTCTGTATGCCGAGGCGGGATTAAAAGAAGAACAGATTGACTTTTTGCACACCTTCTTTTCGGCCTGCGCCAATCTTTACGGAGTCGTGTTTGCAGAGGACGCGTGGAGCGTTTATCGGGAATTATCTTCAAAAACTGAGACGCCGCACATCCTCCGACGAAATATGTATGCCGCCCTTGAGATAATGCGCAGGGAGGATCTTTCCTTTTACGTTTTTGAAGCCGACGAGGTGTATTCCAAAGAGCCTCGGCGGGATGGTGCGCGTATCATCGTGCTCCGAGAGTTGGTCGGCCCGAGTTACGTAAAATTTCGCGAGCTGTATAAGGTGGAAGAATCATCTTACGGCAAGCCTTTTTATGTTCCGGAAAATCTTCTGTCCTTTACCGCGCCGCAGGAGACTCCGCAAGAACAGGCGCTGCTCCGTATGCTGAACGGTCTGAGATCCACGTGTTCCGAATATACCGACGCATTCGGGAAAACCCGAAATTGTCCGTACAAGGGCAAATATCTGCGAGAGTTTTCCTATATAAACGAATACAACAGTTTCGAATTAAGCCTGCTGCGCGGAGAGATCGAGGGGCGCAAGGGCAACCCGAAAAAAGCTGCTGAATTGGAAGCGAAGCTTAACAGCGTCACCGCCGCCCGGTATCTGGTAGATAATATCAAGCGGAACAACAATGTCGGTACTAAATATGCCGCCGATTTGTTCAAGAGCTTTTTTGATGACCTGAGGGCTATGGGTGTAGTGCTGTCCAACGACGGGCAGCCGAACGAACTTTTGAATGCGATCACCGAGACATGCAACAATCAGCATATTTGGCGCAATCACGGTTGGACGCCGAACGAACTTTCCGCACGTATGCGATACGGCGGTACTCCGACAATAAGCTTTGGACCGGGTATGCAAAAAGCGTTTGCGGACGGCAGCATGGATAAAGACGAAATATCCCGCATACTGCGCGCAATGGGGTTCAAAATAGAATAGCAGACGCGGGTACATTCCGGACGGCAGCGGCGTTCAGTCTGTTTTTATTTCAATATCGCCCGTATCCGTAATGATCTCACACCGGCCGCCGTCTGTCGTTTTGGGGACGTCAATACGCCCCGTATCGGTCTGCGTTATGAACACCTTATCTGTAAGCAAGCTGCCCGTAACGTCCCCCGTATCGGTCTTAACAAAAATCTCGGCGGCGTCTGCGCCGATGAATTTCACATCGCCCGTACTTCTTCTTACAGAAAACTTTTCGTCGGCTATCACATTTTCTATGAAAATATCTCCCGTACTTCCGCTTGAGATAACATTTTTGCACCGGGTATCGGACAGATATGTTTTGCCCGTTGATACG
>CANQOI010000080.1 GCA_947625435.1 uncultured Clostridia bacterium
TGACAGGAAATCTACCGCCGCCATAAAGTCCTCGGTATTGATGTCCGGGGACGCCATAAAGCGGACATTGCCGCCGCTCTCGCCTGTGAACGAAGGGTCAAATGCAACCGTCAGAAATCCTCTTTCCGCCATCGTCTGCGCATACAATCCCGCCGCCTGCTCCTTCACTGCGCCAAAGGGGCCGCAAACTGCAATAGCCGGGAGCTTGCCCTCCGCATTTTTCGGTACATACAAATCCGCCGCCAGCGTGATACCGTAGCGGTTCACAAAGGTCACCTTACTGTGTTCGATCTTTTCACTTTTGTGAAATGTCTTATCCCATTCCGTCGTAAGCTTCAGTTCTTCTTTTTTCATAGTGCTTGCCATCCTTTCATTATTTCGTAAAATTTTATTTCACAGATTGCTTTTCTGTTTGCCGTATCAGATGATCCATAATGTCTACACGCTTTTGACTTTCGTGCATTCGGTCAAGCAGACCGCAGCGGCACTGCTTAAGAAATCTTGTCAGCTCGCCAATGTTACCCGTTTGCAATATACGCACGGCTTTATTGATTTCATCCGCATTGCATCCTGCATCGGCCATACCTGTAAGCAGACTTTTTAATTGTTCACTCATAATCTCATCCCTCTGCGTCCGATTTATTTTTGACATTTACAGGATAGCATATTGATTCTTTGTTTACTAATAGTTATAATGAATATCGTGATATTCCTTTTTTGAATATCACGGAGGTGTTAATATGGAAATTCGTACTTTACGTTATTTTTTAGCTATTGCAAGAGAAGAAAATATGACAAAAGCAGCTGAAATACTTCATGTCACACAGCCCACACTGTCCAAAACACTGCGGGCATTGGAGGATGAGCTTGGCAAAAAGCTGTTTGTCCGGCACAGCTTCAGCATTTCACTGACAGAAGAAGGAATGCTGCTTCGTGATCGCGCGGAAAGCCTTGTCACCATGGCGGACAAGATTGAAAAGGAGTTCCTGTCGCTGGACGACATCACCGGCGGCGAGCTTTATTTGGGGCTGGCGGAATCATATCAGATCCGCTATCTTGCGAAAGAGATCCGCAAGCTCAAAAGCGTTTATCCGGGGCTGAATTATCACATTACAAGCGGCGACACCGAACAGGTCACCGAAAAGTTGGACAAAGGACTTTTGGATTTTGCCGTGGTGTGCGATATGCCGGACGCTCGGAAATACGAGTACCTTCCGTTTCCGGAAACGGATATTTGGGGCCTTGTGATGCCGCAGAACGCTCAGCTTGCAAAAAAAGAATCAATCGCCGTTGACGATCTTGTAGGTCTGCCGCTATATTCCTCGGAGCAGGGTTGGAAAAATGATATTGCAAAATGGTGCGGCGAACGCATACACGACCTGCACTTGGAAGGCTCATTCCGGCTGGCATATAATGCTTCGGTCTTTGTAAAAGAGGGTCTTGGTTATCAGCTCACTTTTGGCGGACTTGTCAATACCTCTCCGGAAAGCGGCCTCGTATTCCGGCCGCTTACGCCGAGGCTCGAAACTAAGCTGTTTCTCATCTGGAACAAATATCAGACCTTCACGCCTATTGCGGAGAGGTTCCTCGCCGAGGTCAAAGCAAGCTTCTGATAACACATTATATCTTACGGTTTTCATATGCTCCTTTAAAGCATTTATCTCTGTGTGGACAATCTTTGCAGCTTTCACATATGTAATTTTTCTTTATGATCTCATAGCCGTTTTTCGTTCGGACAGATAAACCAATCATTTTCTTCGTCATATGGCAGGATCGATTTTGCGCCAATGACGGTGCAATTACCTTGATTTCTGTGTTTTTTGTCGCAATTTAATTATACCATGAAAGCAAAGAGACGGGTATTCTTTTTTGGCTACCCGACAAACACCACATCGTACTGCTCCATGTTCGAAACCGTTCCGGAGATGGCAGGGCGGGCGGACGGGTCGTTCATCTCCACGGAGGAACGGCTGCCCGAATTGCCGTAGTCCAGATCTGCGTCCGTCGAGGCACAGGATGCCATTGCAAATACCATACACAAAGCCAAAATCAGTACAAATACTTTTTTCATTTTCGCTTCCTTACTCTCTATTGTTGTAATCTTCTTCGCTTACCGGCTCCAGCCATTCATTCCCGCCGTTTTCACCGGGGACTTCGATCGCAAGGTGTGAAAACCAGCTGTCCGGCGCCGCGCCGTGCCAATGCTTCACGCCCGCGGGGATACCCACGCAGTCGCCGGGCTTCATTTCCACGGCGGGTTTGCCCCATTCCTGATAGTACCCGCGCCCGCCGACGCAGATGAGAATCTGCCCGCCGCCCTTGTCGGCATGATGAATGTGCCAATTGTTGCGGCAGCCCGGCTCAAAGGTCACATTGAAAATGCCCACCTGCTCCTTTGATACCGGCGCAAGATAGCTGTTCCCGGTGAAATATTCTTTATATCCTTCATTCGGCGCACCGATAGGGAAGAAGATCGTTTTCTGATAGCGGTCTTTTTCTGTCAGTGCAGATTCCGCCTCGATGTTCGGCTCTTCTTCGTTCCAGACGTCCTTTGCAAGTCTGAATACCGCCCACGCCTTGGGCCAGCCTACGTAAAAGCCCACATGGGTTACGATAGCGGCAATCTCGGCCCTCGTCACGCCGTGGGCCTTGGCATTTTCCAGGTGGTACGTCAGCGACGAATCGGTGATTCCGGAGGACATCAGCGCCACCACGGTGATTATGCACCGGGTTTTAAGGTCAATGTCTTGATTGTTCCAGTTCTCGCCAAAGAGAATGTCATCGTTGAAATGGGCAAAATCCGGCGCGAAGTCGCCGAGTTGATTTCTGCCCGCAGTTTGTGTGATCTTTTCCATTGTAAAATCCTCCTGTATTTTTATTTTATACTACATTTCCGGCTTTTTGTTTGCCGTTCTGCGCCATCACGCCGACGAGCGCGTGGGGCACATATAATTCTTCTAAATAGTCGATCTCATCCTGTGTCAGCTCCAGATCCACCGCCTTGGCCGCGCCGTCAACGTGCGAAAGCTTGGTCGCGCCCACTACCGGGGCGGTAACTTTTGTGAGCAGCCATGCGAGTGAAATTTCCGTCATGGAGACGCCGCGTCTGCCTGCCAGCTCCGCCACGCGGGCGATGATTCTGCCGTCCGCCTCGGCGGTAGCGTCGTACTTGAACTTTGCATAGGCGTCCTCCT
>CANQOI010000081.1 GCA_947625435.1 uncultured Clostridia bacterium
ACTCCTGACAATCCGCACACAGGTGACGATACGAATTTCGAAAAGTTGCTTGGCTTAGCGCTGCTTGCGCTCGTGGGTATAGGACTTCTCTTGGTTGCCGGACAAAATAGACTCCGTAGTATAATCGTCAGAAAATAAAACCTGAATATTTTGATTTTACAACTATTAAGATATTCAAATTGTGCGCCCTGCTCAGAAATTATTCTGCGCAGGGCACACTTGTTTTAACAAAGGATCATTTTAGAAAACTATGTGTATATCGTGATTTTGTACAGGTATTCCAGCGTGCGATCACAGCTTAACTTATACCCTTGACATTTCCCGAATGCGACTATAATTAAGTGGTACTTTGTATTAGTCGTACACGGAGATGATGACATGTATTCGATCGATAGAAGTATCAAAGAAATCGTAGAAAGACGCACCCAAAAACGTAAAGCGGTTCTGTTAACAGATTCAAGCAGTATATCTTTTACCTTTCGATGACGGATGGGTTGAGAAGAAGGTCGTATATATTAACGGTCAGGATACCGTGTTCGTCGTACTGTGTCGGTACGATATCTCCTGTTACAATGATCTTTTTGAAGGAATCGTCGATCTTCCTGAAAGGCCGTATTTCCTGAGCGCGTTTCTCTTCGTCCGGGATTGAGTATGCGGATTGAATGTAATATCTTGCGGAACCGAGATTACAGATGAAGTCCACTTCCAATTGTTTGCGGGTCACTTTTCCCTGACGGTCTTTTTCCGCAATCGGAACAACGCCGACATCTACGCTGTATCCGAGCATTCTTAATTCATTGTAGAGAATATTCTCCATCATATGAGTCGGCTCGGTCTGACGGAAATTGATCCTGGCGTTTCGAAGACCCAAATCTGAAAAATAGTATTTCTTCGGCGTCTCGATATATGATTTTCCTTTAATATCATATCGGTCCGCTGATTCGATCAAAAAAGAGTCTTCAAAGTAGTTCAGATATTTCTTGATGGTGGCGGATGTGATTTTTGACTTTTTAACAATCCGGAATGCGTTTTTCAGCCTTTCCGGATTTGTGAGAGATCCTACGTCGGAGGAGATGACATTCAAAAGATCCTCCAATTCACCTTTGTTGCGAACGCCGTGCCTTTTGACAATATCGCGTATATAGATTTCGCTGAATAGATTCTCAAGCAACAGCGCTTTATCTTTGACATCTTCTCTCAGTACAACAAGCGGGATCCCGCCGTAAAGCATATACTGTGACAATCCTTCGTATTTATCGCCTTTATAAACCGTCATGAATTCTGAAAAATTCAGGGGATACATGCGAACCTCATCGCCGCGACCTTCAAATTCCGTGATAATGTCGCTCGAAAGAAACTTGGCATTACTTCCGGTTACGAAAACGTCCATATTTTCCTTGCGCAGATATCCGTTCAGAACAGTCTCAAAAGAACCGAGCATCTGCACTTCGTCAAGAAGAAGGTAGTACATCCCGCGATCAACTGTTCGGGAACGGATATAAGCCATAAATTTCTCGGGATCGACCGGTTTGTTGTTTTTTTGCGGCTCGAGCAGATTTTCGCCGATCGCCAGCAGATCGTCTGCGGAATCAAAGGCGAATCTGATGATGTGATCATCAGTTATCCCGTTTTCAAGAAGATGACGGTAAAACAGGGTGTTGAGCAAATAAGATTTTCCGCATCTGCGGACGCCGGTGATGACTTTAATAAAACCGTTTCCTTTACGGGAGATGAGTTTGTTCAGATAGTAGTCGCGTTTGATCTCCATGCAAGACATGCCTCTCTAAAATATATTTTTGTATCCGGTTGCAGTTTTCAGCAATAGGATAATTCCACAAAGAACGCGAAATGTCAAGATGCAGAATAGATTTTTGCAACCTGAAACATTTTTCTATTGTTTGTTGACGCAGCAGCGGCATCTTGACACTTCCAACAATGCGACTATAATTAAGCAGAACTTTTGTGAAATTTCTGACTGTTATCGCTGCAGGAACCGGGAGCGATCGCGCTGCCTGCCGAGCGTATCTGATAAGTATCGCATGGAGTGAGAGTATGTGTTTTAAGGGAAAAGTGGCCGTTGTCACGGGCGGCGCACACGGCATAGGAAAATGTATCTGTGAGGAATTTTCGAAGCATGGTGCGGAAATATGCACTGTTGATATCCGCCGGAATGCTTTTTTTGTAGGTGATATTTCCAAAAAGGAAGACCTGGAGCGATTTTCCGATAAGGTCATCTCGGAATACGGACGAGTGGATTATCTCATACACAATGCGGCTCCGCTGATGAAGGGGATCACCGAATGCAGTTATGAAGAATTCGAATATGCTCAGCGCGTCGGTGTTACTGCGGCATTTTACCTGACAAAGCTGTTCCTGCCGTATTTCACGCCGGGCGCAGCTGTCGTTAACATTTCCTCGAGCCGCGACCGCCAGAGTCAGCCGGAAACTGAAAGCTACACTGCTGCAAAGGGCGGTATTTCCGCTCTGACACATGCGCTTGCCGTAAGTCTTGCGGGAAGGGTGCGCGTGAATTCCGTCTCTCCCGGTTGGATAGATACTTCATATCGTGTATATGAGGGCCCTGACGCCGTGCAGCAGCCGGTCGGCCGTGTAGGTAATCCGTTGGATATCGCCAACGCCGTATTGTTTCTCTGCTCGGATAAAGCAGGCTTCATTACAGGTGAAAATATATGTATTGACGGCGGCATGACAAAGCTCATGATATATAACGGCGATCAAGGCTGGCACCTTGACAGCGATTCGCTTGCGCGATAAATATAAAATTCCGGGAAATAATCGACGAAATCCGGGAAATAATTGCGGCACGGGAAAGCATGTGATACAATGATATACACAGCTCCGCGCGGAACTGAGATACATTTGAAGCATTGACAACATCGAATACAGGCGTGTTAAGGGTCTATGAAGGTGCTTTCGGAAAGATTTTAGGAAAGCACCGGGACGCTGTGACATCGTTGCAGTACAGATGTAAGAAAATGTCAATAATGTATAAATATTCCGCAAGGAGGCAGATATGAATGAGTGACGTACCGGAAGGTGAAAGGAAATTTTACGGGAAGTACGCGGACAAAATAAAGAAACTGGTGCTGATGGA
>CANQOI010000082.1 GCA_947625435.1 uncultured Clostridia bacterium
ATGGGAACCAAACATGCGGCTGGAACGACTGCGTATGACGTGGGACAAGCATCCGACGTTCAGAATCCAGAAAAATAATAACAGAATGGTGCAGATAGGATGAAGAAGGAAAAGAAGGATAATCACGAACCCTGCGTGGTCTGTGGGAAGGATACTGGGTACACGAAAGAGACGCCGATCTCGCAACGAAAGTATTACATTGAGGGAGCGGGACAACTATGTCAAAAGTGCTACATTGAGATTTACATAAAAAAATAGACGGCAATTGGGTTATTTCACGTACAAAAGTGTCTGCTCTTTCGTTCGCAGCAACAGCGTGGTAAGAAAATCATGTGCGGATATAGCGCTTCACACAACTACGGTCGCACTGTCGTGGACAGCAAAGTTATGCCTGTCTACTTTGAGACAGTAAACGTGGAATTCAACCAAAGTCGTTTTTGTTTTTGCGCCTATCTACTTGACAGGGCGCATATCAGTTGTCGCGGCTAATTCAATTTCGTTATGAGGTTTTGTACGGGGGTAAATGGGGCAAGAGCAGCCTATGAAAAATCGAAACAGTTTCTTGATTGCTTACTTTGACCCGATAAGCGTACAAAACTTGATAAGGAGGTTGAAACAGCCGAGGACAGTATTGTTTTCGGCTGATCGTTGTGCTTAACCATGTTCGACAGGAAAATGGTTCTGAAAAACTACAAAAGGGAAGAAAAAATAGTATGAATATCAAAGAACCGTTCGTTGAATTAGATGAAATAGACGAAGCAGTTGATTTGACAGCGGAGTTGGAAATAAAAGAAGAATATATTGCAACGGCTGACAAAGAGGCGATTGACCCTCCGCTTGAAATGAGAGTCGGAGAACAGAACAAAACAGGCAGTGAAAAAAAGCATTCATCAAAAATAAACGGCACTGAAGAAAATTATTATGCTAACGTATATCTGCTGAATGCAGCGCAAAAACGATATCTAGTTTTCAAACGGGCTTTGGATATAGTTATTTCATTTACGGCACTGGCTGTATTGGCGATCCCACTTGTGATCGTTATTTTGATCCAAAAAATCTCAGCTCCCAAAGAACCGGTGTTTTTTATACAGACAAGAATCGGGCGGAACGGCATCCCATTTAAACTTATCAAGTTCAGAAGTATGAAAAGCACTGCACCTCATAATTGCCCGACAAAGGATTTTGACGGCGGAGATCAATACATAACAAAATTCGGAAGATTTCTCAGAAACACAAGTATTGATGAATTGCCGCAGTTGTTTCAAGTTCTGTTTGGCAAGATGTCGCTCATAGGGCCGCGACCGTTGATTCCCGAAGAAGGCGTTATACATGAAATGAGGAAGCGAGCGGGAGTATACCAGATTCGTCCGGGCATGAGCGGATTAGCTCAGGTGAATGGCAGAGACTTGGTCGATGATGAAGAGAAAGTAAGACTGGATATCGAATATATTCAGAATATCGGTCTGAAAATGGATGCAAAAGTTTTTTCGTCGACAATTAAGTATGTTGTGCGGGGAAGTGATATCGAAGAAGGAACGCATATTCCCGCCGCGAACATTATTATTCAGACTGAACAATATTACCCCCTGTGCGGTGCCGGAGCTTACCGCATGAAAATTATGTCTGACGCACTCACATCAACAGGTCATAACGTTACGGTCATAGCGAGTTCCTGCAGTCTTACCGACGGAAAAACGGAACAGAACAAAACGAAGGAAAGAATTATATATTCGTCGGCATATAGGATGAAAAAGAAAACAACTGTGACACGGCTGATGAACAATCTCAGTTTCGCTTTTTCTTCCATATTTTCGTCCCTGAGGGCGGGGAAGGCAGACATTGTGATCACCACGTCGCCTCCTCTTTTAGTCAATATTTCAGGTTGGCTTATAGCTAAGATAAAACGCGCAAAACTTGTGTATGATGTCAGGGATATTTGGCCAGATGTTGCACTCGAAATGGGCAGTTTCAGCCGTAACAGTCTTTACTGCAAACTGTTTACAAAAATGGCCAATTTTATGTACAAACATTCTGACATGATAACGGCCGTAACGCCCGGAAAGGTTGAAAAGATAGTCGAATATACAGAGAAACTTGGAAAGAAGTCCTGCAAAAGAGTTGAACTTGTCGGAAACGGATTTGACGAGGACGTACTGAATAATACTTTCGATCAGGATATTGTGAACAAATATAATCTGGACACTGTTCCGTCCTGCGTATTCATCGGAAATATCGGACTCGCGCAGGGGCTTGGCCATCTTCTCGACATAGCTGAAAAATCCAAGCATAAGGAGATTAGGTATCTGCTTTTCGGAAACGGCGCCGAGAGGGAGTTTCTTGAAAAGGAGGCCGCAAAAAGGGGACTGAAAAATGTGAAATTTTGCGGAGTTTTGGATCATGACAAGGTGTATACAGTTTTATCATATGCAAAACTCAGTTTTATTTCGTTGAAAAATTCGAGAATGACAGACAGTATTCCCACCAAAATGTATGAGGCTTTGGGCATAGGCTGTCCGGTTCTTTTGGTGGCTCAGGGAGATTCTTGCGAGATATTGAAAGAAAGCGGACTGGGAATTTGTGTTCCGCCCGAGGATACAGAGAAAATAGTCGAATCTTTTGATGAATTACTTGATAATTATGACACAATTATCCTAAACAGGAAATTCTCTAAAGATCTAATGAAGCGAAAATATTCCAGACAAAGTATTTCCGCTGAGTTTGAAAAAAGGCTCTGTGAATTTGCAAATAATACATGAATAAAAAGGAATGAAATAAATATGATCAACGTAATCGGACTTGGATACATAGGACTTCCCACTGCGTTAATGATGGCTTCCCACGGTGTGGAGGTCGTCGGCACGGACTACAATCAAAAACTTGTGGACATTCTCAATGCCGGAAAAACCACATTCAAGGAAAAAGGTCTTGACGAGCTTTTCGGAGAGGCTGTCAAGTGCGGAATCAAGTTCACAACGGAGTATCAGGTGACCGACACCTACATCGTTTCCGT
>CANQOI010000083.1 GCA_947625435.1 uncultured Clostridia bacterium
CCGTCAGCTCACGGAAGGGCACATCGGTGCGCACGCCCATTTCACGCGCTATGTCCTTCATGAGGGACCACATGAGCGTCTGCCACGGCGCCACCGCTCCCTCGTCTATGGAAAGGGACTCGTCAGGAACCAGCGTGGATTCGTCCACGGTGCGTATCAAGCCCGTGCCGTCGCACGTTTTACATGCTCCGCCGCTGTTGAAGGCCAGTTCCTCCGCGCCCGGCGCGTAAAACTGTTCCCCGCATACGGGGCATACGAGAGACAGTCCCGCCGCCACATTGAGCGTTGGAGGCGCATAGTGTCCGTTGGGGCAGCGGTGGGATGCAAGCCTTGAATACATGAGTCGCAGGCTGTTAAGGAGCTCCGTTCCGGTTCCGAATGTGCTGCGTATACCGGGAACGCCGGGTCTCTGACGCAGCGCGAGGGCCGCAGGTATATACAGCACCTCGTCCACCTGAGCCTTTTCCGCCTGTGTCATACGCCTGCGGGTGTATGTGGACAGGGACTCCAGATATCGCCTCGACCCCTCCGCATACAAAATGCCCAGCGCCAGAGAGGATTTGCCGGAGCCGGAAACGCCCGCTATCCCTACGATCCTGTTAAGCGGTATGTCGACGTCAATGTTTTTGAGATTGTGCACGCGCCCGCCCCGTACTTTGATGCAGCCGGGCGTTTTTTGATATTCCGTGTTCATGATACTGCTCCTTCACGATCTTTTCGTGTCCGCTCTGTCAAGCCTGACAAATACGGATATTATACAAAGTAAAATAATAAAGTACAATATGGACAAAATCCTTTTTTCGATTTAATATACACGTTAGGTATGATACGATCGGTTTCGGAAGGAGTGCATATAAAATGAAATCGAAAAAATATTTATTTGTTGTTTTATCTCTTATTATGTCTCTGTCGCTTCTTGCGGGATGCACAGAAAGCGGGCAGAAGGACACCGATGACCTGCAGCAGACACAGAGTGCGGGTACGCCCGCAAATACCGGAGCTCCGACCGGGGCCCCGACAAAGGCCCCGACGAAGACCCCGACTGAGACTCCCACGTCTGCGCCCACGCAGGAGCCGGAGCCTTCCGAAGCTCCCGGGATGCATGCAGTGATAACCGTTGCGGACAGTAAGGATAACTGGAATGTGTTCGGCTCAAGTGTCTTTGCCGATCTGGACGTGGGCATCAGTAAGCCTCTTGTGAAAGTGCAGCACATCCCCGACCCTACCGAGGAGACACAGTACGATTCATATGTGTCTCTTACGTTTGATTCTGACAAAGCCTGCAAAGCGGACGTAGTGCTGGAGATCATATGTCCCGATGCTGTGGCGGGAGCATCCGGATACGTACTTGAATACTTTGTGAACAGCTATAACGACGACGCGGCATTCGACTATATCGAGCTTAACTATGAAGCCGAAGCCACACTGAACGAATTGCAGACGTTTGAGATCACGGTAGATCTCCGGGAGGGAGAGAACACGCTGTATTTTGTGCAGCGCACCCCCAACAATGCGGGCGGCTGGAGGATAGATATCACATCCGCCACAGTCATTCCGTACGGAGATGCAGTCATAAGCGGGTATACAGAACCCGCCGAAGAGTAAAATACAGTCCGCAAAAAGGCATGTGCGGTACATGATACAGAGGATACAGATATGGATACGGATACGGATATAAATATGAATATTCCGAGAGCGGAATATCCGAGGCCGCAGATGGTGCGGGACAAATGGATGAATCTTAACGGAGAGTGGGAATTCGCCTTCGATTTCGGCAGGAGCGGGCGCGACAGGCGCATGTTTGAACGCGGTGCCGGATATACGGATAAGATACTCGTACCGTTCTGTCCCGAGAGCAGGCTGTCGGGCATAGGATATAAGGATTTCATGAACAGCGTGTGGTACAGGAGAGATTTTACGGTGCCGGAGGATTGGGATACCGATAAAGGGCACGTGCTCCTCCACTTCGGAGCCGTTGACTATGCCGCGGAGGTATGGATAGACGGAA
Organism: uncultured Clostridia bacterium; assembly: GCA_947625435.1. Lineage (GTDB taxonomy): Bacteria > Bacillota > Clostridia > UBA1212 > UBA1255 > Egerieisoma. The sequence goes on from CANQOI010000083.1 coordinate 2,009, forward strand.
TAAGCGCAGGCTCGCATACAGGGGGATATTCTTCATTCGAGCTCGACATCACTAAAGCCCTGCGCGCATGCGGCGGCAATACGCCCGGAGTACACACAGTGTGCGTATGCGCCGAGGACGATAACAGGAGCGGCACGCAGCCGCGCGGCAAGCAGAGCGGCCTTTACTATTCCGTATCCTGCGATTATACGCGCACCACGGGCATATGGCAGACCGTGTGGCTCGAGTATGTTCCCGAAACATACATAAGGCGCATATATATGACGCCGGACGTAAACAACGAAAAGCTTGATGTGAGTATCGAGATAGATCGCTACGTGGGCTCGGGCCGCGATCATACAATACGGGCCGTCGTAACGGATGAGGGAAAGCATTTCACGGAGGTATGCGCCGCAGCAAGCTGGAATGTCACACGCTTTGAGGTTCCCATGCCGGATGCCGTTTTGTGGGAACCCGGCGATCCCAAGCTCTACGACATAACATTTGAGCTCATACAGGGCGGCAGAGTGACAGACAGCGTGCGCTCATATTTCGGCATGCGCAGCGTGGCGCTCACAAAGGACCGCATTTTACTTAACGGAAAGCCCGTATTTCAAAGACTGATACTCGATCAGGGATTTTACCCGGACGGGATATATACCGCGCCTTCGGACGATGAGCTGAGGAAGGACATCGAGCGTTCCATGGCCATGGGATTTAACGGCGCGCGGCTCCATCAGAAGGTCTTTGAGGAGCGTTTTCTGTACTGGGCGGACCGTTTGGGATATCTGTGCTGGGGCGAGCATGCCAACTGGGGCTACGACGCAGGCAATACCGCATTGCTTTCCCGGTATCTCCGCGAGTGGACGGAGGTAGTGGATCGGGATTATTCGCATCCTTCCGTGATAGGCTT
>CANQOI010000084.1 GCA_947625435.1 uncultured Clostridia bacterium
TATCGGACAGATATGTTTTGCCCGTTGATACGCCGACTGTAACATCTCCCGCGCAGGTAACGCCTGAAACAGTTACCTTGCCTGTGGTAACTTTAAGGTCGAGCGCGCCGGCGGAGATATTTTCAACACGGATCGCTCCCGTGCTCGTTTTTATTTTGATCGTCCCGGAAGCAGAGCCGCAAAAATGAACGTCCCCTGTGCTTACGGAAATATCAACATTTTCGAACATAAACGCATCCGGTATTTCGATATTTCCTGTATGTTCGTCAATGAGAAGGGAAGTGTGATCCGTTTTCGGAAGATAAACCGTTATCTTTGGAGAGTCAAAGCCGATTCCGATGTAGTCATACCAATGTCTCGGATTTACGTCGATAACAAGCGCATTGTTTTCAACGGCGACGGAATGCTTTGCATTTTCACCCTCATAGCACTCCACTCTGCACTTGCCGTCATCGGAAAGGGCAAAAACGATATCCGCCGTGTCCGTATTGACAGAGATACTGTCAAATGCTTCGCTGACCTCGTAAGTGTTCGTTTCGTATTTCGTCGTTGACAGCTTGGTGAAATCCCATCCGAGCACTGTCATCACGCCTGCAAAGAGGGCGCACCCGATGAGCACAAGAAGAGTCGCTGTTATAAGCCATGCTTTTGTTGCTTTTTTCATTACGCTTCCTCCTTTTTAATAAAGCAGTTCTTGATCCCCATTGCCGTTTTCTTTGTGAGTATCAGGATACCTTTTGTTGCCGCCTTGCATCCGTAAAACGAAAAGACAGTAAGACCGGCGCAAATGATCCCTGCTGCGAGCATGGCAATACCGGAAACAGCGTTGCCGCCTATGGCAAAAATGATACACGACAGTACCCCGCAGGCAGAACCGGCGGCAAGCGAGACAAATACTGCCCACAGAGAAACGATCACGGCCCATAGTGAAATATAAAGCGAGAGTATTACGGCAAATGCGGCGATCGCCAAAGAAAGCCATATGGGAGAGCCGAGAGCCAAAAGCACGATCTCACCGGCACTCAGCCGCCTTTTGGATCTTATTCTTTCCTTTGCTATCTTCGCAAGGGGAGTCTCCGCTACTGCCTGTGCAACGATTTCATCGACTGTGCCTGCTGCCGAGACCGCTTCTTCCTCTGAAAGACCTTCTTCCATATGGTCGTCGATCATTTCACTGTAAAATGCTATACGTTCCTCAATATCAGCCTGCGGCAATCCGGATAAACCCTTCCGCAGTCGGGTAAGAAATTCCTGTTTACTCATTGCCGTCATCCTCCTTCGTTACAAATCGATATATCGATAAGATTTCTTTCCACTCAACCTTGAAATCTTCAATGCGTTTCAGCCCCTTTGCGGTAATATGGTAATACTTCCGAAGTCTGCCGTCGTGTTCTACTGTGAAAACGGTCAGCATTTTAGCTGTTTCCAGACGTTTCAGAATGGTGTATAAGGTCGATTCGGAAAGTTCAATATACGGTTTCATGTCCTTTATGATCTTATACCCGTATGAATCTTCGCTTTTGATCGCCGCTAAAACGCAGACATCCAAGAGGCCTCGTTTCAACTGAATGTCCATATTATGCCTCCTTTTACGATATACATCGTATCACGAGGTATTGCCCTTGTCAATACTGCTTTATTTATTGCTTTGCGTATGATAATATTGTTTTTGCCTGATAGCGGGTGAAATGTGTTGGGAGTTTAGTTATGAGAAAATATTCATTACCGATCGTTTTACTGGTATTGTTTGAAACTATAGCGATCGTCCTTTGGCTGACGAAAGACAATGTATTTTATTTTTTCAATTTCAGTTATATCGGACTGTCGATAGCTCTGGGTATTTTTCTTTATATCAGAAAGTATAAACATGCCCGAAGGATCGTACAGCTTCTTGTCGGAACATATATGTTGATTTATTTAGGTCTGATCTGCAATGAGAACATGCAGATCGAAGGCTTTTGGTATTATCTTTTTACCGGCATATTTGAAGCTGCGACTGTTCATTATGCTGTGGCAAAGATACTCGGCCCGTTGCTCTTTGGCAGAGGGTGGTGCGGATATGCCTGTTGGACGGCGATGGTGCTTGATTTTCTTCCTTACAAGACTGCAAAAACGCCGAGAAAGCGGATTGGGTGGATAAGGTATATCGTATTTGCCGCCTCGCTCATCTTTGTGTCGGCTCTTTTCCTTGCCCGTGTCGGAAACATTGAGAAAATAATGTTCTGGTCATTTATCGTTGGAAATCTGCTCTATTATGCGGTCGGCATTGCGCTGGCATATGCTTTTAAGGATAATCGTGCTTTTTGCAAATACATATGTCCCGTCACTGTCTTTTTGAAACCGATGAGCTATTATTCGCTGCTAAGGATACAATGCGATAAAAGCAAATGCGTTTCCTGCGGGAAGTGCAGGCAGGTCTGCCCAATGGATGTTGATGTTACGGACAACGGCAGAAAACGAAAAAACGGTACTGAGTGTATTCTTTGCTTAGAATGTGTTAAAAATTGTCCAAAGTCCGCATTATGACCGACATCGGTCATCCCGCTGTTTCATCGTCTTTTTCAGTCAGATAGTTTTTGGCTATTGACACATCGCTTTTGACGATTTTTCCGTCAGGCGCATTTTCCCAAGAGGTGAGACCCATATGCTCTTTCACGGATATTCTCTAACTGGCGGTCAAAATATTCGTCAATGAAAAGAGTGCCTTTTTTCAGGCGTTCAACATCCATTGTCCAACCTTGTATCGTATAATCCTTGACAATCTGCCCCGCCCATTTGCGGAACTGCACAGCACG
>CANQOI010000085.1 GCA_947625435.1 uncultured Clostridia bacterium
CTCTTCGGAGGAGGCGCGGGCTATGTGCAGCCCGAGGAGACCGGTTCGTCATTTTCAGAGAACGCGTTCATAAAGGCGTCGGCTCTATACCGTTTTACAGAGGACGGGATAAGAGAATATATAAAGGAAAACGAAGGAGAGTGCGATGTCATAGTGGCGGCGGACGATTCCGGGCTGTGCGTTGACGCTCTCGGGGGCGCCCCGGGCGTTATGTCGGCAAGATATGCGTCCTCGGACGGTGAAAATGCCGCTGACGCGGACAATGTCGCAAAGCTCCTTAAGAATATGGAAAATGTGCCGGACGGCGAGCGCTCCGCGCGTTTTGTATGCGCGATATCGGCGCTCCTTGTAAGAGGGGCGGCGGAGCCTTTTACGCTCATAACAGCAGAGGGAAGCCTTCGGGGAGTCATTTCACGGGAAGCGAGAGGCTCGAACGGGTTCGGCTACGATCCGGTGATGTACATACCGGACATCGGAAAATGTGTGGCCGAGCTCACGCCGGAGGAGAAGAACAGTATCAGCCACAGAGGCGCGGCATTAAGGAATATGGCGTGTAAATATTATGGTTTATGTAAGACAGTGCTTTGATTACGACAGGGAGAATATATTGAACATAATGCGCGGCATAATGGAGCAGAGCGGCGTCCTTGAGGACATTAAAGGACTCACCGTCGCCGTTAAGCCGAATCTCATAGCGAGAAAAAAGCCGGAATCGGCGGCGACGACTCATCCGTCGATAGTGTGGGCGGTATGCAGGCTCTGCCGCGAGGCGGGAGCGGAGCGCGTGATAATAGCCGAAAGCCCGGGAGGGCCGTATGAAGCGCCTCTCTTAAAGTCGTGGTACAGAATATGCGGAATGGAGGAGGCGGCGAAGGACAGCGGAGCCGAGCTGAACTTCGATACAAGCGTCACCGAGGTTCAGAATCCGGATGCAAAATATCTAAAGAAGCTCAATGTCATAACGCCTCTGGCAAAGGCCGACAGGATAATAAACATAGCCAAGCTCAAGACCCACGGCATGATGACATATACGGGCGCCGTCAAGAATATGTTCGGCGCCATAGCCGGCCTTGAGAAGGCGGCATATCATCTTCAGCTTTCGGATTATGACGATTTCGCCGACTGCATAATAGATATATTTCACGCCGTTAAGCCGTGCTTTAATATAATCGATGCCGTAGTGGGAATGCACAGAGACGGGCCTACGGCGGGGGACCCGTATCCGCTGAACACCATACTGGCCGGCAAAGATGCTTTCGAGCTCGATATGGCGGGAGCCGAGCTCATAAAAGCAGATCCCATGCGCATACCTATATTCAGACGCGCCATAGCAAGAGGGCTCGTATCCGGGGATCTTAAAGATCGGGATCCGGAGGACAGATTTTCGGGAGACGCTCTTGTGCCTGCCGATAAGTTCATCATAAAGTACAATGATTCTCTAAAGAGGCTCCACTTTGCGGACGGCATATGGGGACGCATGCTCTCTCGCGCCGTAAAGCCCGGGCCTGTTTTCAATAAAAAGAAATGCCGCGCCTGCGGCGAGTGCGTGAAATGCTGCCCGGCGGGCGTTATAAAGCTTACTGAGCACAAGAACGGAAAATGCGCTGTCGTGAACCTTGACGGCTGCATACGCTGCTACTGCTGTCAGGAGCTGTGCATGTTCAAGGCCGTGAGCATAAAGCGGCCGCTTCTGAATAAGATCGTTGTCAGGAAAACAAAATGAGTGATAATACGGACGATAACATAAAGGGACTCAATATCGTGCTCGTGGAGCCCGAAATACCTCAGAACACCGGCAATATAGTGCGCACGTGCGGCGGTATAGGCGCGCATCTTCATCTCGTGCGCCCTCTCGGCTTTGAGGTGACGGACCGCCATTTAAAGAGGGCGGGCCTTGATTACTGGCACCTCGTCGATATCTCATATTATGACAGCTTCAAAGAGGTGCGGGAAAAGTACCCCGAAGGGACATTTTACTACTGCTCCACGAAGGGCGCCGTGCGCTACACCGACGCGGATTATAAAGACGGCGATTTCCTTGTTTTCGGCAAGGAGAGCAGGGGACTGCCCGAAACGCTCCTTAAGGAAAATTATGATAATTGTATACGGATACCCATGCGGCCGGACTTTCGGTCGCTAAATCTCAGCAACGCGGTGGCCGTTGTAGCCTTCGAAGCTATGCGTAGGCTCGGTTTTGCGGGCATGGAGTCCGCCGGGCGCCTCACAGGTCGTAAAGAATTCAGCTGACGCGGCGGCTGCGGCAGGTCAGGCGTCGGCCCTCCCGCAGTCACTTCTGCTTCTTGGCCTCCTCATACATGGCATATGCGGTATTCCTCGGTATGCCCAGCTCCTTAGCGGCAAGCTTCAGCGCCTCGTTCCTCCCCATATTATCTCCCGAAAGCTCCGAAGCGCGCAGTATCTCATCGGTCTTACGGAAGACATCCGCTGGGCTCACGTCCGCGGCATTTTTATTCATATCCCGCGCCCCTTCTATCACGATCACGAATTCTCCCCGTATCTCCGTTTCGGTAAAATGCTTCTTTAACTCTCCGGCTGTGCCGCGGAGTATCTCTTCATGTGCCTTTGTAAGCTCGCGGCACACCGCTACGTGCCTTATGTGTCCCGCATCCTTGTCATTGTCCAAAATATCCTCAAGGAGCCCGAGCGTCTTGAGAAGCCTGTGAGGCGCTTCGTAT
>CANQOI010000086.1 GCA_947625435.1 uncultured Clostridia bacterium
CCCGGATTTCGTCGATTATTTCCCGGAATTTTACCGACGGTCATATCAGCCGTACGAAACGAGCTTCAGATAATTGTTCAGCGTCGTGCCGCTTATCTCGTACACCGCCTGCGCGCCGCTGTCTCTGTCGAATATGTACTGCTGAACGGACGGATTGCTGTACCCCGCCGCCACATAAACGTGCAGGCGCACCTGCGAGCCGTTCGGAATATTAGAATCCTTCGCAAGATCCACCGAACGCTCCGCATACTGTAAAATATCCCGGTACCCCGCAGTATACCAGCTTTTCCACTCGCCGGCGAAGCTGACATTCCCCTGCCCGTCGGTATGTCGCTCCCTGTATTCTATCACGATCTGGGCGACGAACGCCCCGTCATTTTGAAGCTTAAGATAGCGTAAAGTATTCATATGATCCCTCCTGTCACATAAGCGTGAGCGCGTATTTATACAGACTGTCGAATTCCGCGTCAAAAAGCGGCGAGCCGGAATAGAGTATCTCCTTGCCGGACACTGAAACATAAGCATTCAGCCCTACCGCCGTCACATTGTCATCCAGCACCCACGCGCCGCCGGACGCACCCGCGCCCATTTTACTGCCGAACATAGCCCAGTGCCCGTATATCGGCACAACGAGGCCTTTCACGAACATCATCTGCGCGCCGTCAAAATACGCTGTCGGATATCCCATCGAGGTTATCTGCCTGTCGCGGATCTTGGTGTCCGTCGTATATTTCAGAGGCGTGGCCACGCTCGAGGGCTTGTCCAGTATCGCGATGGCGTAGTCGTATTTTTCATTCTTGGTAAGGTACCAATTTTCGCGCAGAGCCACGTTCTTGAACGTGAAATCCTCTGACGAAAGCTCCCCCGTGTAGTCCAGCTCAAAAACGTAATTTTCGCCTATGTTGCCCGAATCCTTGTCCTGAATGCAGTGCGCCGCGGTGAGGAGCATGTTGTTCCTCATGAAGATGTTCCCGCTCGCCACGAAGTCCTTGCCGTCCATGGAATAGAACAGCTTTCCGCCGGTGGTGAAAGGCATCTGAGCGAGATCCGCCTGCGCCGGATCGGTGGGCGGCGGCGGTGGCGGCGCGTTATCGGCACTCGGCATTCCCCGTGAAATGGGTCCTCCGCCCGTCACGGGTGTGGCCGCTCTTTTCCGTTCGGGCGTCCAGTATGCGCGGATGTCATGCGGCGAATTGTCGATGCTTCCGAGCTGCATGGGCGTAAAATGCCCGCCGTTTGGATTGTTGTTCATACGCATTCCTCCTTGTGTCCGTTCATATGAGTGTCAGTACATAGTTATATAACTTGTCGAATTCAGCGTCAAATTTGGGCGAGCCCATATATGCTCCGCCTTTAGCGGTAGTTCCGCCGAATGAATTAAGTCCCACGACCGTTTCGCCGTCCTCCAGCACCCACGCGCCGCCGGATGCGCCGTTTGACAGCTTGCAGCCGCGTATCATCCACGAATCGGGTCGCTCATCTACCGTGCCGGTTATGTACATCATCTGCGCCCCGTCAAATATATCCGTAGGGTATCCCGACGCCGTCACTGTTCTTCCGAGAAGGTTCTCGATCCGGTATTGCAGCGGCTTTTCGACCGTGGATTCGCGGTTAAGGATCGCAACGGCGTAGTCCCATTTGTTGTCTTTTTCGGTATGCCACTGCTCCTTGAGCGCAACTGTCCTGAACGTGAAATCCTCCACAGACAGCTCGCCCGTATAGCAGCGCTCGAACACGAAATTTTCCGCCAGATGACCCGTGACGTCATCCTGCACGCAGTGCGCCGCTGTCAGGAGCAGGTTGTTTTTCATGAATATGTTGCCGCTGGCCACATAATCAACGCCGTCGAGCGTGAAAAACAGCTTGCCGCCCGTTATAAAGGGCATTTTGCTCATGTCCGCCTGCTTGGGGTCGGTCGCGGGAGCGGCATTCGCGCCGGCACTTGCGCCTGCATCTGAGCCGGCATCCGCACCGGCGTTTGAACCGCCCTGCGGCGCGGCGCCATATACGTCCGCCTCGCCCGCTGTCATTACACCCGAGCGGGCTCTGTATGCGGGGACTGCCCTTTTTTTGCGCTCCGGCGTCCAGTACGCCCGAACGTCCTGCGGCGATTTATCGAGAATTTCACGTTGAAATGTGAGAAAATTGCTGTCACTTCCTGACGTATCCATTGCAAACCCTCCTGAATGCTTTTACAGATTTTGCGCCCTGTGCGCGTAAGTCTTGCTTGTGTATGTCTTGTCTGTCTTGTCTGTCTTGATCGTTACCTTTTGATTTATTGTATCACTTTTACATCACTTTTCCAATCCCTTTTGCAATCTATTGTGCATATTCCGGCCGATTTTTTTACGTGTTCCGGCTGCCGTGATCCGGAACACGCCGTGCGGCTGCCGTTGGTGTTCAGCTTCGCCGCCGTACCCGGGTCGCCCTTTTGTACGGTTTGACTTTCGCATGGTTTCTGAGTATAATGTGGATATATGAAGTTAGCATCTTTGAGTTTGATGCTGTCGCAGCAAAATTTTAACGTCACAGGACAAAGGAGCGATGCCGATGGGCAATAACAGTGACATCATCG